>NZ_JBPQTX010000340.1:0-7324 GCF_051386555.1 Streptomyces sp. URMC 126 | reverse complement strand
CCCCTAGGGGCCGGCCCCGCCCCGTAAGGGTCCCCCGACAGGAGGCAAGCCGTCCGCCCCCGGCGGGCAGGTAGCCTTTCCCCGTGCCCGTACTGTCTGAAGTCATCGCCGCCCTCGACGCCCTGTGGCCCCCGGAGCGGGCCGAGCAGTGGGACGCCGTCGGTACGGTCTGCGGCGACCCCGACGCCCCCGTCGGCCGGGTCCTCTTCGCCGTGGACCCCGTCCAGGACGTCGTCGACGAGGCCGTCAAGCTCGGCGCCGACCTGGTCGTCACCCACCACCCCCTCTATCTGCGCGGGACGACCACGGTCTCGGCCGGCACCTTCAAGGGCCGCGCCGTACACACCCTGATCAAGAACGACATCGCGCTGCACGTCGCCCACACCAACGCCGACCGCGCCGACCCCGGCGTCTCCGACGCCCTCGCCGGCGCCCTCGACCTGCGGGTCATCGGTCCCCTGGTGCCGGACCCCACCGACCCCACCGGCCGCCGCGGCCTCGGCCGCATCTGCGAACCGGTCACCCCGCTGACCCTCGCCGAGTTCGGCGAGCGCTGCGCCGCGCGGCTGCCCGCCACGGCGCAGGGCGTCCGCGTCGCCGGCGACCCGCGTCAGGTGCTCCGTACCGTAGCCGTCTGCGGCGGCTCCGGCGACTCCCTCTTCGACGAGGTACGGGCCGCGGGCGTCGACGCGTACGTCACCGCCGACCTGCGCCACCATCCCGTCTCCGAGGCGCGGCAGCACACCCCGCTCGCCCTGGTCGACGCCGCGCACTGGGCCACCGAGTGGCCCTGGACCGAGCAGGCCGCCGCCCAGCTCGACGAGATCTCCGACCGGCACGGCTGGGGCCTGCGCACCCACGTCTCCCGGCTCGTCACCGACCCCTGGACCGCCCACGCGGCGTCCACCACCCCGACCGATCACCAGTAAGAGGAGCCCCCAACTGAACGCCGCGCCCGCCGACCAGATCCGCCTTCTGGATCTCCAGGCCCTCGACACCCGTCTCGGTCAGCTCGCCCACAAGCGCCGGTCCCTGCCCGAGCACGCCGAGATCCAGGCCCTCGAAGGGGACCTCACGCAGCACCGCGACCTCCTCGTCGCCGCGCAGACCGAGGAGAGCGACACCGCCCGCGAGCAGGCCAAGGCCGAGCAGGACGTCGACCAGGTCCGCAAGCGCGCCGCCCGCGACCAGCAGCGGCTCGACTCCGGCGTCGGGATGACCCCCAAGGACCTGGAGAACCTCCAGCACGAGGTCGCCTCCCTCGCCAAGCGCCAGGGCGACCTGGAGGACGTCGTCCTGGAGATCATGGAGCGCCGGGAGGCCGCCCAGGAGCGCGTCACCGAGCTCACCGCCCGCGTCGAGGCCGTCCAGGCCAAGGTCGACGCGGCCGTCGCGCGCCGTGACGCCGCCCTGGCCGAGATCGACGCCGAGGTGGCCACCGTCACCAAGGAGCGCGGCATCGTCGCCAACTCCGTCCCGGCCGACCTGCTCAAGCTCTACGACAAGCTGCGCGAGAAGGAGGGCGGCGTCGGCGCGGCCCGCCTCTACCAGCGCCGCTGCGAGGGCTGCCGCCTGGAGCTCAACATCACCGAGGTCAACGAGGTGCGCGCCGCCGCCGCGGACGAGGTCGTCCGCTGCGAGAACTGCCGCCGGATCCTGGTCCGCACCCCCGAGTCGGGGCTGTAGGCAGCGCATGGCCCACCGCTTCGTCGTCGAGGCCGACGGCGGTTCCCGGGGCAACCCGGGGCCCGCCGGGTACGGCGCGGTCGTGCTCGACGCGGCGACCGGCGAGGTTGTCGCCGAGGCCGCCGAGTACATCGGCACCGCCACCAACAACGTGGCCGAGTACAAAGGGCTGATCGCGGGGCTGGAGGCGGCCCGGGCCCTCGACCCGGACGCGGAGATCACCGTGCGGATGGACTCCAAGCTCGTCGTGGAGCAGATGTCCGGCCGCTGGAAGATCAAGCACCCGGACATGCGGCCGCTGGCCGCCCGGGCCCGGCTGGTCTTCCCCGCGGACCGGGTCGGCTACGAGTGGATCCCGCGCGAGCGCAACAAGCACGCCGACCGGCTCGCCAACGAGGCGATGGACGCGGGGAAGAAGGGCCTCCCGTGGGAGCCTTCCGGGCGCCCCCGGCCGGCTGTCGGCGCTGCCGACGCGCGGGTGCCGGTGGATCCGGCGCCGGTCGCGCCGGTCGCGCCGGTCGCGCCGGCGGCTTCGGCTTCGGCTGCCGTCCCGGTATCCGCTGCCACTTCTCCTTCCGCCTCCGCCTCCGTGTCCGCTTCCCCGGAACCGGCCGCCCTGGAGGCTCCCGAGCCGAAGGGCCCGCCCCTCGGCTGGGCCGCGCCGGCCGACCTCGGCGCGCCGACGACGTTCGTCCTGCTCCGGCACGGCGAAACGGCGCTCACTCCGCAGAAGCGATTCTCCGGAAGCGGCGGCTCCGACCCCGAACTGTCGCCCGCCGGCCGCCGCCAGGCCGAGGCCGTCGCCGCCGCACTGGCCGCGCGCGGCACGATCCAGGCCGTCGTCAGCTCGCCCCTGCGCCGCTGCCGGGAGACGGCGGGTGTGGTGGCGGGCCGCCTCGGACTCGACGTCCGCGTCGAAGACGGCCTGCGCGAGGCCGACTTCGGCGCCTGGGAGGGCCTGACCTTCGCCGAGGCCCGCGAACGCTACCCGGCCGACCTCGACGCCTGGCTCGCCTCCACCAAGGCCGCCCCCACCGGCGACGGCGAGAGCTTCGCGGCCGTCGCCCGCCGCGTCGCCCTCGCCCGCGACCGGCTCCTCGCCCGCTACGCGGGCCGGACGGTGCTGCTCGTGTCGCACGTGACCCCGATCAAGTCCCTGGTCCGGCTGGCCCTCGGGGCCCCGCCGGAGTCCCTGTTCAAGATGGAACTGTCGGCGGCCTCGCTGTCGGCGGTGGCGTATTACGCGGACGGGAACACGTCGCTGCGGCTGCTGAACGACACGTCGCACTTGAGGTGACGGGCCTGGAGACGCGGCCGGGGTCGGGCGGGCCTCGGCCGCCAGGCGTACCGAGACGGAGCGGAGGACCGGCTCGGCGCGTTCGGCGACCGCCTGAGCCGTGGCACTGCCGCACCTCAGGGCAGAGTCTTGATCCACTCCGTGACGACGTCCGCGTACCGCTGCGCCATCGGCTCGTGCATGGTGTGCGGGACGTCGAGCGACGTGAAGGTCACCGGCCGGCCGGTGGACTCCAGCAGGCGTCGGGCCTGACCGGCCTGGATGTCGGTCATCGCGCCCATGAGCCGACCGGTGTCCGGGTCGGTCATGTGGAAGTGGTGGGTGAGCAGCACCGGCGTCTTGACCTGGGCGAGCATCGTGGCGTGGTCGACGCCGGCGTTGGCGGCGTCGGTGACCCACGCCTCGGCCCATTCGGGGTCGTACTCCTTCAGGTGCTGCACCGGCGTGGGAGACGCGCCGGCTTCGGGGTCGCCCTCGCCCATCATGAAGCCGATCCCCGGGTGCAGGAACTCCGGCAGCTCGCGCGGGGCGGCCTCGACCATGCCCGTCCAGTCGCCGATGGACCACTGCGGGCCGAGCCACTTCGCCCACAGCGCGAAGATCGGACCGAGGGTCTGCGTCATGCCCGGCCCGTAGGGCGGGGACGCCTGGGAGGAGAACAGCGGCGGGTCCTCCAGGATCGCGCCGCGCACCAGGCCCGGCTTGGCGTACGCGGCCAGGTAGGCGGCGATGATGCCGCCGGACGAGTTCCCGGCCACGATCGTGGGACGCTGGACGACCAGGTCGATGAACCGCTCGACGTCGGCTCCCCAGACGTTCAGGTTGTAGCGGCCCGGGGTCCAGGTGGAGCGGCCCTGGCCGCGCAGGTCGATCGCGTACACCCGGAACTCCGGGCTGAGCAGGCCGATCGCTTCCTCGTAGCCCCACCAGGACTCGCCCTGGGCGGGGACGAGCAGCAGCGCGGGCGCGGCGGGGTCGCCTTCGGCGACGTAGTTCATACGGATCTCGCCCAGGTCCACCAGCTGCTCGCGGTAGCGGTGCGGGACAAAGCTGTCGGCGCGGTCGGCGGCCTCGGACATGCCCATGGTCGTGCTCCTTGTACGTACGTACGGCGGGTAGCGCCTGGTGAAGAGGCGGACACCTGCCGTCATCTTTCCGGCGGGGCGCTCGAACGGCGACCCGGTGCCGACCGTAGAACGCAAAGCGGACATCTGGGGTCCTAGTCCCCGGACCCGCCGGGCGAGGTCTTGCCGGCGGCGGAAGCCGGGCCTTGTGCAGGGCGGTTCCCCAATCTTCCTGCAGGGGAGTCCGGGACGTCGTGTACCGTGAATGAGTCCCTGTGCCGAGGTGTCGGTGGCAGCGACCGGATTTTCCTCTTCCTTCTGTTTCCTTCTGTATCGATCTTGGGGTGGCGACCTATTAACCAGGCCGTGTAGTCGTCCGCGTTCCCGCGTGCTGTCGTGTCGCACGTGTCCGGGGGCGGACGTCGCGCTGGTCTGAGTTGCGTCACCGTTCCCCGCAGTTTTCTTCCCGGGTGCAGCTCTGCCGTCTGCCCCGGGTTTCGTGTGTTCCGGCCCCGGCGTGGCTGTCGGCAGGGCTCCCCGATTCCTTTGGATCAGGAGTCCCCGTCGTGTCTTCCTCCGCGCTCGACAACGAGCCACACCACACCGCCCAGCCCCCGACCCACCCCTCACCCGGACTGTCGAAGATGGGCTTGGCCGCCTGGGTCGCCCTCTTGGTGCTGCTGGGTGCCGAGCTGATGGACATGATCGACCAGTCGGTCGTCCTGACCGCCCTGCCCGCGATCCAGGAGTCCACCGGCGCCGGGCCGGACACGATCCAGTGGCTGACCACCGGCTATTCACTGCCCATCGCCGTCGGGCTGATGACCGGCGGACGTCTCGGTGACCTCTACGGCCGGCGCAGGATCCTCCTCATCGGTACCGTCGCGTTCACCGCGGCCTCACTGCTGTGCGGCCTCGCTGCCGGGCCGGGCGTGCTGATCGCCGCCCGCGCGCTCCAGGGCGTGGGAGTGGCCGTGATGATCCCGCAGATCCTGGCCACCCTCCACGTCACGTTCGACGGGCGGAACCGCAGCAAGGTGTTCGGTCTGTACGGGGCCGTCATGTCGCTCGCCAATGTCCTCGGCCCGGTGATGGGCGGTCTGCTGACCGAGGCGGACCTGTTCGGGCTGTCCTGGCGGCCGATCTTCCTCGTCAACGTGCCGGTCGGCCTGGCCGTGATCGTCCTGGGACGCAAGTTCATCCCCGAGTCGACCGTGAAGAAGGCCGACCGCCCCGACCTGACGGGCATGCTGCTGTCCGCGCTGGCCATCGTCCTGATCGTCTTCCCGCTCACCGAGGGGCACCTGCACCACTGGCCGCTGTGGTGCTTCGCCCTGCTAGCCGCCGGCCTGCTCGTCCTCGGTGTCTTCCTGCGCCACCAGCGGCGCAAGCAGGGCGACGCCCCGCTCGTGCCGCTGTCGCTCTTCCGGGGCCGGCAGTTCTCCGGCGGCATGGCCGCGCAGCTGATGCATGGCCTTCTGTGCGGGTTGTTCTTCATGACCTGGACCCTCTACCTCCAACGCGGCCTGGGCATGAGCCCCTTCCGCGCGGCCCTGGCCTTCGTGCTGCTCTCCCTCGGGGAGTTGGCCGGTGCGACGGTCACGGCGAAGAGCGGCGGGCGCTTCGCCCGGCGCCTTCCCCAGGCAGGAGCTCTCGTCACGCTCGCCGCGACGGCCGCTTACGGGCTCCAAGCCGGTGTGTACCAGGGGGACCTGACGCTGCCGGCGATGACCGCTCCGGTGGTACTGATCGGCTTCGGCCTCGGCATGGTCGGCGGCCCGCTCGCCGACATGTCGCTGGCCAGGGTCCCGCACGGGGACGCCGGGGCCGCCTCGGGCCTGTTCAACACCGCCATCCACCTGGGCATCGCCCTCGGTACCGCGCTGACCGCTCTGGTGTTCTTCGCCACCACCGGCGGCTCCGCCGACGCGGAACTCAACCGCGACGCTTTCATCACCGTGTTGTGGTGGGTCGGCGGCCTTCTCGCCCTGATGTGGGCCCTGATGTTCTGCCTGCCCCGGCGGGCCGACAAGCAGGCCGAGAAGCAGGCCGACTGAGCAGCCCCCCGGGACCCCGGCCGGGACCCCGGCCGGGACGCCGGCCGAGGCCCGGGCCCTCAACCTCCCGGTCCTCGCCGTCTTCCGGTCCTCGCCGTCTTCCGGCCCTGGCAGTCTTCGGCAGCGTCCGGGTCCCGGAAACGGCGCAGGCCCTGGCGAATGTGCCTCCCCTTGAGAGGGAAGAGACGGGCGACATCTTCGCTCCCCGCGATGTCGTGTCCCCTGGCCGGAGCCGGGCGACGGCGGCGCCCTGGTAGCGGGTGTTCCGCAGCACCACGGCGTTGAGGACCAGGCCGAGCGCGGCGAGCCGGTCCCCTTGGCCCTCGCGGTGCGCCTGGCGGATCCGGGCACGGCCACCGTGACAGAGCGCGCGGACGAACAACCGCAGCCGGTCGTAGGCCCGCACGTGGGTGACGATCTTCTTCAGGCTGCTGGCCGTGTCGCAGGCCACGTCCTCCGAAGGAAGACCTTGGGCAGGCCGCCACGAACCTCACGTCGGCAGCGGTAATCGGCGTCCCACACGCGGCCCTTGACCTGGTGGCCGTTTCTCGGGTGACCCGCGACATCCTGGGGTTGAGGGAGCCCCCTCGGCGGTAGGGGTGACCCATGTAGCCGCTGTGCGGCAGGGCGGCGCGAGCCGGTTGCGGCGAGCCCTACCCGTCGTCGCCCAGCCGGGACGCCGGCCCGGCCGGCCTATGAACCCGGTCGTCTGGCGGGAACTCCTGGTCCAGGAGCTGCAGTACCCCCTGCTGCCGTCGATGAAAGCCTGGCAGCAGGGGCTGCAGGAGGGCGAGATGCTCCGTAACCGACAAGTCCCGGTGAGCGGGCGGCTGCGCGGGGTGATTCCGATCAAGGGCCTTGTTCATCGAAGCACAGAACAGGTACGCCGTTCCCATAGCCTCCGAGTCGAAAACGATCTGTCCGGCCGCCACTGAATCGAACGGACCACATACGCCTTCGACCAAGGCGCCCAGCGCATCAACGGCGACTGCCGGATCGCTCGCCATTTCCGCATCGTCCAAGCCCGGCTCGCGGAAAACCAGCGCCCCCGGCCGGATGTCTTCGACTGCGCGCCTTCGACTGGGCGTTTCCGGCCGGGCGCCTCCGGTCTCGGGCCGGGTGCCTCCGGCTGGGTGCTCCAACCGGCAACCCTCCAACCGCAGGCCCTCCAACCTGAGGGCACCGCTCATCGTCCCCCGACGCCCCCCGCCCCCGTGACC
>NZ_JBPQTX010000339.1:0-7335 GCF_051386555.1 Streptomyces sp. URMC 126 | reverse complement strand
GTGTATAAGAGACAGTCCCCGAACCGCCTCCGAACAGGCACAACCTCCCCTCCCGACGGTTCGTGACACCACATAGGGTTGGCGGAATGACGACCCATCCCTTCGATGCCGCCGTGACCGCCCTGAGCCGCAACGCCTGGCTGCCCACGAGTGAGGAGGTGGCCTTGGGCAAGGACTTCTTCCACCGCCGGGAAGGACTCCAGCGGCGCTTGCTGCCCGGCATGCCTCCTTGCCCCGACCCACAGGGCTGGGTCACCGAGCACGTGCTCTGGCTGGAGGACGTCGTCGGCATCGCCGACACCCTTGTCGGCGCCTGGCGCTCCTACCTCCCGAACAGCCACATGATCGCCCTCCTGGAGGCCTACGCCCACCAGGCCCGCCCGGCCGTCCCCTACGCCGCGGACCTCCTCCGCGCCTGGGAGGCCGAGGCGTTCGAGTCCTGCTCGGTGGAGGAGGCGGGGTGGTGGGAGGAGTGGCACATCCCGGAGACGGAGCGTCAGGCGCTCGATGCGTTGAATCAGCGGTTGATTCCTATCGGGGCGATGCTTGTCACGGCGGTGGATCGGGGGGTGGCGGCTGTGTGAGGGTGGGGGGTGACGATGAGGCAGAAGGGGTGGTTTGGGACTGTTGCCCTGTATGTCGCGCTGGATGGAAGTGGGTAAAAACCGGGGTGGGTCGCGATGAAGGCACAGGTCACGCCCTGTGGTCCCCGCGCACGCGGGGGTGGACCCCTTCGGCACGGGCTCTGGCGGTGGTTTACGCCGTGGTCCCCGCGCACGCGGGGGTGGACCCCATGGCCACCGCAAAGGAACGTGGCCGGCTCGGTGGTCCCCGCGCACGCGGGGGTGGACCCGCCGAGCAACTGCGGCACTGGTACGCCCACGGGTGGTCCCCGCGCACGCGGGGGTGGACCCTCTTCGCTCGGGACTTGCACGCCTGGCAGCGCGTGGTCCCCGCGCACGCGGGGGTGGACCCGGTCGCAGGGCGAACCCGACATGCAGGTGGTCGTGGTCCCCGCGCACGCGGGGGTGGACCCGTGGCGAAAGGCGTAATCGTCGCGATGGCACGGTGGTCCCCGCGCACGCGGGGGTGGACCCAGGAACCGCTGCGGACGCTCGCCCGCCAACTGGTGGTCCCCGCGCACGCGGGGGTGGACCCGGGGGCGGCTGGGTCTCGCCGACCGGCACCGCGTGGTCCCCGCGCACGCGGGGGTGGACCCCGTCACCCTTTTTGGGATCTTTTCCCTTGTTGGTGGTCCCCGCGCATGCGAGGGTGCACCCATGTACTTGCAGCCGCACCGGCAGATGACGGTGTAGTCCCGGCGCATGCAGGGGGAAGCGCTCGACCAAGCGCGTCATAGCAGCCCCTCAGGCGCTCCCCTCGCCCCTGCGCCGTTCGTCTGCCCCCGTCCCTGCCGACGCCACCAACCGGTACCCCCGCTTCGTCACCGTCCCCACCACGTGCCCGTAAGGGCCCAGCGCTGCCCGCAGTCGGCCCACCACCGCTTCCAGTGCGTGGTCGTCCGGTCGGCGGTGGCGTTCTTCCGTCGGCCAGAGGCGGCGGGTCAGTTCCGTGCGGCTGAGGACCGTGCCCGGGCGTTCGGCGAGGGTGGAGAGGAGGGCGGCGGGCAGGGGTGGGAGGTGGAGGATCGTTTCGGCGGTGCGGACGGTCGTGCCCTGGATCGTCAGGGGACCCGCCGGGGTCGACACCTCGTGGCGGTGGCGGCGCGTCAGTTCGGCGGTCAGGGTTCTGACCAGGGAGCCGAGCCGGCCGCGGTCGGGCCAGGCGCAGGGGACCCCCTCCGCGAGGAGCGGCCTGGCGCAGAGGGGGCCGATGCAGACCGGCAGGACGTCGTGGCGCAGGGCCGTCAGCAGTTGCTCCCGGGCCGGGCCCGCCGCCTCCAGGAACGCCTCGATCGCCGGCGAGCTGGTGAACGGGAGGGCGTGGATCTCCCGGCGGACGGTCCGGGCGACGAGGCGGCGTACGGCGTCGGGGTCCTCGGGCGGACCCCAGCGGTAGACCGGGAGCGCGGTCACGGTGGCGCCCCGGGCGCGCAGCGCGTCGGTGAAGCCGGCCAGCGGAGCGCCGTGTTCCTGCACGACGACGTGTCGCCCGCGCAGGTCGTGGGCGAGCAGCCAGGTGAGGACCGCGTCCGTGGTCTCGGACTCCGGGGCGTGGTCCTCGCGCAATCCGCAGGCGCGCAGCGCCCCCGTCGTCTTCGAGCCGCGGCTGAGCACGGTGGCCTCCCGGCAGGCGCCGAGCAGCGCCTCGGCCAGGCCCCAGCCCTCGGCGGCGCTCATCCAGCCACGCCAGCCGACACCGGTGGTGGCCACCACGTAGTCGATCGGGCGGGCGAGGCAGGCTTCCGTGGCGGCGCGGAGCAGCGCGTCGTCGGCGAGCGGCACCATGCGCAGGGCGGGGGCGACCGTCACGGAGGCGCCGCGGCGGAGGAGGAGGGCGGCGAGTTCGTCCCGTCGGCGGTCCGCCGTGATGCCCACGGTGAGACCCGTCAAAGGGCCGGTTGTGTCGGCCGCGTCGGTCGTGCCGGTCGTGTCCGCCCTGCCGGCCCCGTCGGTCCTGGCGGCCGTATCGGCCGAGTCGATGCGAGCGGTCCGGCCGCTCGGTTCGGTCGGCTCGTCGGACGCTTCCGGTACGGCTGTTCCCATGGGCCGAGATTCGCCGACGGGCATTAAGCCGCCGTTGCGCCGCCGTCACAGGGGCGTTAGGACCGCGTGCGGTTTCGTACGGTCATGTGTCGGGCGGCGCACACCGGGTACCGCCCGGGGTGTGGGGGACGTGAGCGAGTGGCAACGTCGCTGTATCACGGTGTTAATGAGGGCGGATGACGCTTACCGGCATGACCCCAGCAGCACAGCCGGCCGACACCCACTGCCCGTACTGCTCCCTGCAGTGCGGTATGCGGCTGCGCCGTATCGTTTCCGCGCCCCCGGAGGAGTCACGGTCGGGGGACCCGGAGGAGTCACGGCCGGGGGGCCCGGAGCCGTACGGCCGTCCCGGCGTGGTGGTGGAGGAGCGGCCCGACTTCCCCGTCAACCGCGGGGCCCTGTGCGGCAAGGGGCGTTCGGCCGCGTCCGTGCTCGCGCCCGGCGCCCGGCTGACCGCGCCGCTGGTCCGTGACCCGCGCACCGGCCGGCTCCGGGACGCGAGCTGGGACGAAGCGCTGGAGCGGGCCGCCGACGGGCTCGCGGACGCCGCCGCGCGGTACGGACGCGACGCGGCGGGCGTTTTCGGGGGCGGTGGTCTCACCAACGAGAAGGCGTACCTGCTCGGCAAGTTCGCCCGGGTCGTGCTGCGCACGGCCAACATCGACTACAACGGACGGTTCTGCATGTCGTCCGCCGCGGCGGCCCAGCGGGCGGCGTTCGGCCTCGACCGGGGGCTGCCCTTCCCGCTCGCGGACATCGGCCGCACCGGCTGCCTGATCCTGGTCGGCGGCAACCCCGCCGACACCATGCCGCCCGCCATGCGCTACTTCCGCGCCCAACAGACCGCCGGCGGGCGGCTGGTGGTCGTCGACCCGCGGCGCACCCGGACCGCCGAGACCGCCGACCTGCACCTGCGCCCCGCCCCGGGCACGGACCTCGCGCTCGCCCTCGGCCTGCTGCACCTGGTCGTCGCGGAGGGGCGGGTGGACGAGGAGTTCGTGGCCGTCCGCACCACCGGCTGGGAAGCGGCCCGCGCTGCGGCCATGGCCCACTGGCCGGAACGGGCGGAACGCATCACCGGCGTTCCGGTGGCCGCGATGCGCCGGGCCGTGGAGATGTTCTGCGACGCGCCCAGCGGCATGGTCCTCACCGCGCGCGGCGGCGAGCAGCACAGCAAGGGCGTGGACACCGTCGGCGCCTGGATCAACCTGTGCCTGGCGGCCGGCAAGGCGGGCCGGCCGTTCAGCGGCTACGGGTGCCTGACCGGCCAGGGCAACGGCCAGGGAGGACGCGAACACGGTCAGAAGGCCGACCAGTTGCCGGGCTACCGGTCGATCACCGACCCGGCGGCCCGCGCGCACGTCGCCGGGGTGTGGGGCGTCGACCCCGACACCCTCCCCGGACCCGGCCGGTCCGCGTACGAGCTCCTCGACACCCTCGGTACCGACGGCGGCGTACGCGCCCTGCTGCTCATGGGGTCCAACCCGGTCGTCTCCGCACCGCACGCCTCCCACGTCACCGAGCGGCTGCGCGCCCTGGACTGTCTCGTCGTCTGCGACATCGTCCGGTCCGAGACCGCCGAACTCGCCGACGTCGTCCTGCCCACCGCCCAGTGGGCCGAGGAGGAGGGCACCATGACCAACCTGGAAGGGAGGGTGATCCTCCGCCGTCCGGCGCTCGACCCGCCGCCCGGCGTCCGCACGGACCTCGCCGTCCTGCACGGGCTCGCCGAACGCCTCGGCGTCGAGAAGGGGTTCCCGACGGCGGCCGAGGAGGTCTTCGAGGAACTGCGCGAGGCGTCCGCCGGCGGTCAGGCCGACTACTCCGGCATCAGCTACGCGCGGATCCGGGCCGAGGACGGCGTCTTCTGGCCGTGCCCCCGCGCCGACGTCGGGCGGCCCCGCCACCCTGGGACGCCTCGGCTGTTCCTCGACCGGTTCGCCACCCCGGACGGCCGCGCCCGGTTCGCCGACGTCTCCCACCGGCCCGCCGCCGAGGAACCGGACGCCGACTACCCCCTGCGGCTGACGACCGGACGTGTCCTCGCGCACTACCAGAGCGGCGCCCAGACCCGCCGCACCCCGGAGCTCGTCCGGGCCGCGCCCGGACCCTTCGTCGAACTCCATCCGCGGCTCGCGGCACGGCTCGGGATCGCGGACGGCGACCGGCTGACCGTCACCAGCCGGCGCGGCCGCGTCACCGCCCCCGCCGTGGTCACCGACCGGATCCGCCCCGACACCGTCTTCATGCCCTTCCACTGGTCCGGCCCCGGCCGCGCCAACACCCTCACCAACCCCGCCCTCGACCCCGTTTCCCGCATGCCGGAGTTCAAGGTGTGCGCGGTACGGGTGGAAGCGGCGGGGGAAGGGCGGTGAGCGCGGTGGCGGGCGGCCGGGAGCCCGGCGTGCGCGTCGGCGGCGAGTGGTCGGTGGCTGGCGCGGCCGGTGGCTCCGGAGTCCCGTGGAAGGGCGGCGGCTCCGGCGGTACGGGCGCTTCTTGGGCGCGTACTGCCGGGAGGCCCGCCGCCGGCGGCATGCCGGTACCGGGTGTGGCCGCGGAGCTGCGTGTGACTGCGGAGCTGGGGGTGGCCGCGGATCCGTGTGTGGCTGTGGACGACCGCCCTCCGGGGCCGTCGTCGGCCGGAATGCCGGCCGATGCCCGCAGGGCGGCGTTCGGCGATGTGGAGCGGCCCGGCCGCGCCGCGACGCCGGGCGGTCCGGCGGCCGTCGCCGCGGGCCGGGACATCGGTGCCCGGCCCGCGAGCCCCGGCGCACGACTGCCGGCGGTGGGCGGCACCGCGCCGGGACGGCCGCGCGGTTTGGTGCGCAACGCCCCGGCGTGGGCCGAAGCGACAGCCGAAGCCCCAGCGGTAGCCGAAACCGCCGCAGTAGACGAAGCCGCAGTGGAAGCTGGAGCCGAAGCCACGGTGGAAGTCGAAGCCACGGCGGAAATCGAAGCCGCAGTGGCGGTCGAAGCCGCTGGGGTCGGCGTGGGGGCGCCGGCCGTGCGGGACACCGGCACCGCCGCTCCCCGCCCGTCCGCCGCCGGCGACGCGCCTCCCTCCGCCGCCCGCCCGCCGCGCGCCGGTTCGGCCGACGTCCGGGCGGAGGGCCACCACCGCCCCTCAGGCCGGCCCGCCGCCCGTACGGTGCCGGGGCCTCGCGCCCCCCACCACGTCGCCGTCGTCGGGGCGGGCATGGCCGCCGCCCGGTTCGCGCGGCAGCTGCTCGCGCTCGTGCCGGACGGGGTCGTGCGGGTCACGCTGTTCGGGGCGGAGCCGCACGTGCCCTACAACCGGACCCTCCTCACCGGCCTGCTGCGCGGCCTGTACACGCCGGACGCCCTCGCCCTCCCCACCGGCGGGGCGACCGTCCGCACCGGCACCGAAGTCGTCGCGATCGACCCGGAAACGCGGACCTTGCGCATCACCGACGGACGCATCACCGACGGGCGCACCACCGACAGGTACACCGTCGGGTACGACACGCTCGTCCTCGCCACCGGCGCCGCCCCCGTCCTGCCGGAACTGCCCGGGCTGCGCACCGCGTCCGGGGCGCTCAAAGGCGGCGTCCACCCGCTGCGTACGCTCGGCGACCGCGCGCGGATCGCCGCGGACGTCCGGGCCGGCGGGACGGCCGTCGTCGTCGGCGGGGGCGTACTCGGTGTCGGCGTGGCGCAGGCGCTCGCCGGGGCGGGGGTGGCGGTCCGGCTGGTGCACGACGGGCCCCACCTGATGGACCGGCACTTGGACGCGGGTGCCGCCGAGACCGTGCGCCGCGCGCTCGCCGCGCTCGGCGTCACCACGTTCCGCGAGCGGCGCGCCGCCGCCGTGCTCGGCGACGACGCCCGGATCACCGGGCTCCGGCTGTCCGACGGCACACGGATCGAGGCCCGGACCGCCGTCCTCGCCTGCGGGGTCCGGCCCCGTACGGAACTCGCGCGGGCCGCCGGCCTCGCCGTGGCCACGGGCGTCGTCGTGGACGACACCCTCGCCACGTCCGCCCCCGGCGTGTACGCGATCGGCGACTGCGCCGAGCACCGGAACCGCCTTCACGGCCGGGCGGAAGCCGCCTGGGAACAGGCCGACGCGCTGGCCGCCGCTCTCGCCGCGAACCTGTCGGGGACACCGGGAAACGGTCCCTGTCCGGTCTTCGCCACCCCACCCGTCCCGCCAGCCCCGCCGGTCCCGCCCGTTCTGCTCCGGCTCGGCGCCGGGCCGCTAGACGTAGCCGCGTTCGGCGATTCCACCGCCTCGGGCGACGACGTCGAAGTCGTCACCCTGGCCGACGCGACCCGCGGCACCTACCGGAAGCTGGTGCTGCGCGACGGCGTCCCCGTCGGCGCGATCCTCGTCGGCGACCTCACGACCGTGGGTGACGTGGGGGACGCCGTGATGCGTGGTGAGCCCGTGGCAGGGGACGCGCTCAGCTTGTTGGTGGGGGAGGGGTGCCCATGAGGTACCGGGCTGCTCGTGAGACGTCTGGGGTGACTGTGAGGTCCCAGGTCGCCCCTGAGGTTCCGGGGCCGGCAGTGACGTGCCGGGCAGTCCCTGACATCCTTGCGTCGGCCGTGAGTACCCGGAGTTCCCCGCCGGCCGCCCGCTGCAGGGGCCGTACGAGCAGCGCCGGCCCGGTCCGGCGCATCCGCCCGGGCCCGCCCGCCCCCCGCG
>NZ_JBPQTX010000338.1:0-7335 GCF_051386555.1 Streptomyces sp. URMC 126 | reverse complement strand
GTCCTCAAACGCCGGACGGGCTGAGTACGGCGCCCGGGCGCGAAATTCCAGCCCGTCCGGCGTTTGAGGACAACCGCGCGGAGCGCGGTTTCAGGGGGGTTGCGGGGGCGCTCCCCGCGGAAACGGTGAAATGGGGGTGCCCCCTCTGGGGGAGGGACCGGGGCCAAGTCCCCACGGCGGTCAGGCCGTCCGCCCGTTCCAGCCTCGCACGCACAGCCACGACCCCCCGTACAGCGCCCCGAACTCGAAGGCGCGCCCGGCGAGGCCGATGGCGAATCGGGCGCTGCCCGTCTGGTCCACGAGCCACTGGTGCCAGAAGAACATCACCAGGACCGTCAGAACGATGACGACGGCTCCCGCGGCCATCAGCAGGATGTTGCGCATGAGTTCTCCCCTCCTACGCCGAGGAGCGTACGGGGAAACCGACGGCGTCTCAGTCCCGCGTACGCGGAATCCGCACCAGCCCCTCCTGGATCACCGACACCGCCAACTCCCCGCCCTCCGTGAAGATCCGGCCGCGCGCCAGCCCCCGGCCGCCCTGGGAGGTGGGGCTCTCCTGGTCGTAGAGCAGCCACTCGTCCGCGCGGAACGGGCGGTGGAACCACATGGCGTGGTCCAGGCTGGCGCCGACGACGTCGCCGACCACCCAGCCGCCGCGCCCGTGGGCGAGCAGGACGGAGTCCAGCAGCGTCATGTCGGAGACGTAGGTGGCCAGGCAGACGTGGAGCAGCGGGTCGTCGGCGAGCTTGCCGTTGGTGCGGAACCACACCTGCGAACGGGGTTCGCGCGGCTCCCCGTACCGGGCGAACGGCGGGTCGCCGACGTACCGCAGGTCGACCGCGGCCCGGGCCTCCAGCAGCCGTTCGACGACGTCCGGGCCCGCGAACCGGTCGGCGTAGCGGGGCAGCAGCTCGGCGGCGGTCGGCAGGGTGAGCGGGTCGGGCGCGGGCGGGGCCGGCTCCTGGTGCTCCAGCCCCTCCTCGTGGAGCTGGAAGGACGCCGAGAGGTGGAAGATCGGCCGACCGCGCTGGACGGCCACCACGCGGCGGGTGGTGAAGGAGCGGCCGTCGCGGATGCGGTCGACCGTGTAGACGATGGGCGCGCCGGGGTCGCCCGGCCGCAGGAAGTAAGCGTGCAGGGAGTGCGGGAACCGGTCCCCCGGGACCGTCCGGCCGGCCGCGACCAGCGCCTGCGCGGCGACCTGGCCGCCGAAGACGCGGGGGATCAGGGCGGGCCGGCTGGTGCCCCGGAAGATGTCCTCCTCGATCCGTTCGAGGTCGAGGAGGTCCAGCAGGTCCTGCAGCGGGGCCGGGGGTTCGTTCACGTGCGGTGGTTCCGTTCCTGAGGGAGCTCGCGGAGCTCAGAGACCCATCGACTTGGCGACGATGGAGCGCATGACCTCGCTCGTGCCGCCGTAGATCCTGCTGACGCGGGTGTCGGCGTACAGCCGGGCGATGGGGTACTCCATCATGTAGCCGTAACCGCCGTGCAGCTGGAGGCACTTGTCGATGACCACGGCGGCGCGTTCGGTGGTGAAGAGCTTGGCGGACGCGGCGTCGGCGGCGCTCAGCTCGCCCGCGTCGTGCGCGTCCAGCGCCCGGTCGACGACGGCCTGCATGGCGTCGACCTCGGACTTGCAGTCGGCGAGGACGAACTTGGTGTTCTGGAACGACGCCACCGGCTGCCCGAAGACCGTGCGCTCGGCCACGTACTTCCGCGCGAACTCCACGGCGGCGGCGGACTGCGCGTACGCCGAGAAGGCGATGCCGAGCCGCTCCTGCGGGAGGTTGTGCGCGAGGTAGGAGAACGCCTTGCCCTCCTCGCCGAGCCGGTCCGCCACCGGCACCTTGACGTCGGTGAAGGAGAGCTCGGCGGTGTCGGAGGTCTTCAGTCCCAGCTTCTCCAGCTTGCGGCCGACCGCGTAGCCCTCGGAGCGGGTGTCCACGAAGAGGAGCGTGATCCCGCCACGCCGGTCCTCGGGGGTGGGCGGCGCGGTGCGGGCGCAGACGATCACCCGGTCGGCGAGCACGCCGCCGGTGATGAAGGTCTTGGCGCCGTTGAGGACGTAGTGGCTGCCGTCCTCGGAGAGCTTCGCGGTGGTCCGCATCCCGGCCAGGTCGGAGCCGGTGCCGGGCTCGGTCATGGCGATGGCGGTCATCATGTCGCCGCTGACGAACGGCGGCAGCCAGCGCCGCTTCTGCTCCTCGGTGGCGTACTTCAGCAGGTACGGCAGGACGAGCGCGGTGTGCACACTGCTGCCGCCGAAGCTGACGGCCGCACGGGCGCACTCCTCGGTGATGACGGCCTGGTACTTGAAGCTGGTCTCGCCGGCGCCGCCGTACTCCTCGGGGACCTCGATGCCGAAGACGCCCAGCTCGCCGAGCTTCTTGTAGAAGTCGCGCGGTGCCTGGCCGGCCTCGCGCCACTCGTCGTAGTACGGCACGACCTCCGCGGCGATGAAGGCGCGGATGGTCTCCCGGAACGCCTCGTGGTCCTCGTTGAATACCGTCCGACGCACAACTACCCCCTCGGCGGGGCCGGTTCCGCCGCCCCCGGTCGGCTGAGCGCTTGCTCAGCGAAAGCTACCCGGCGGTCTCCTGGACTGTCCAGATCCCGCCGGCCCCGGGCGCGTCCGGGACCTCAGGGACGCACGGGGCCGCTGAGCGCCGCGAGGGCGCCGTGCGCCAGCCGGCGCAGCAGTGCGGCGGTGGCGTCCCGGCCGGGCAGTCCGCCGGCGCGGCCGAGGTGGGGGGTGGAGTTGAGCAGGCCGAACACGGCGTGCACGGCGGCCCGGGCGTCGTCCTCGGCGACCCCCGGGTGCAGGGCGCGGACGACCTCGACCCACAGCTCCACGTACTGCCGCTGGAGCGAGCGGACCTGCTTGCGGTCGGCCTCGCGGAGCTGGCCCAGCTCACGGTCGTGCAGGATGATCAGCGCCCGGTCGTCCAGGGCGAAGTCGATATGCCCGTCGATGAGCGAGCCCAGCACGGCGGCCGGCCCGGCGTCCGCCGCCTCGGCCGCGGCCCGGCGCTCCCGCCCGCTCGCCAGCAGCCGGCCGCTGATGCCGACCAGCAGCTCGGCGAGCATCGCGTCCTTGCCCGCGAAGTGGCGGTAGAGGCCGGGGCCGCTGATGCCGACCGCGGCCCCTATCTCGTCCACCCCGACGCCGTGGAAGCCGCGCTCGGCGAAGAGGCGGGCCGCCTCGCGGAGGATCTGCTCGCGGCGGGTGGGAGCTGGTGCGTCGGGAGCGGTGGCGGTGGGGTTCACAGGGGTCACCGAACAAATTGTAGACAGCGCCGTTAGCGGCCGTTAACCTGAAGAGGATCTGTTAACGCTTATTAACCGCAACGGCTAGTAAGTGCACGTGGCACGGGAGCAAGGGAGCTTCGAGTCCATGCAGCAGGCACCGGCGCTGGTCAGCGCCGCAGATCCGGCATCCGAAGGCTGGCGCGCCAACGAGGCCGCGCACCGCGAGCTCGTGGCACGGCTGCGCGAGAAGCTGGCGGCGGCCCGGCTCGGCGGGGGCGAGCGCGCCCGCGCCCGGCATACGGCGCGGGGCAAGCTGCTGCCCCGGGACCGGGTGGACGCCCTGCTGGACCCCGGTTCGCCGTTCCTGGAGCTGGCCCCGCTGGCCGCCGACGGCCTGTACGGCGGGGCCGCCCCCGCCGCCGGGGTGATCGCGGGCATCGGCCGGGTCTCGGGCCGCGAGGTGGTGATCGTCGCCAACGACGCGACGGTCAAGGGCGGCACGTACTACCCGATGACCGTCAAGAAGCACCTCAGGGCGCAGGAGATCGCCCTGGAGAACCGGCTCCCCTGCCTCTATCTGGTGGACTCCGGCGGCGCCTTCCTGCCGATGCAGGACGAGGTCTTCCCGGACCGCGAGCACTTCGGCCGGATCTTCTACAACCAGGCCCGGATGTCCGGCGCCGGCATCCCGCAGATCGCCGCCGTCCTCGGCTCCTGCACCGCCGGCGGCGCGTACGTCCCCGCGATGAGCGACGAGGCCGTCATCGTGCGCGGCCAGGGCACGATCTTCCTCGGCGGCCCGCCGCTGGTGAAGGCCGCGACGGGTGAGGTCGTCACCGCCGAGGAGCTGGGCGGCGGCGAGGTCCACTCCAAGGTCTCCGGCGTCACCGACCACCTCGCGGAGGACGACGCGCACGCGCTGCGGATCGTCCGGACGATCGTCTCGACGCTCGGCGACCGCGGGCCGCTGCCCTGGCGGGTGGAGCCCGTCGAGGAGCCCAAGGTCGACCCGGCCGGGCTCTACGGCGCCGTCCCGGTCGACTCCCGCACCCCGTACGACGTCCGCGAGGTCATCGCGCGGGTGGTGGACGGCTCCCGGTTCGCCGAGTTCAAGGCCGAGTTCGGGCAGACGCTGGTGACCGGCTTCGCCCGGATCCACGGCCACCCGGTCGGCATCATCGCCAACAACGGCATCCTGTTCGCCGAATCCGCCCAGAAGGGCGCCCACTTCATCGAGCTCTGCGACCAGCGCGGCATACCGCTGGTCTTCCTCCAGAACATCTCCGGCTTCATGGTCGGCCGGCAGTACGAGGCCGGCGGCATCGCCAAGCACGGCGCCAAGATGGTGACGGCCGTGGCCTGCGCCCGCGTCCCCAAGCTGACGGTCGTCGTCGGTGGCTCGTACGGCGCCGGCAACTACTCGATGTGCGGCCGGGCCTACTCGCCCCGCTTCCTGTGGATGTGGCCCAACGCCAAGATCTCCGTGATGGGCGGCGAGCAGGCCGCCTCGGTGCTCGCGACCGTCAAGCGTGACCAGCTGGAGGCGCGCGGCGAGGAGTGGAGCGCGGAGGACGAGGAGGCGTTCAAGGCGCCCGTCCGCGAGCAGTACGAGACCCAGGGCAACGCCTACTACGCGACCGCGCGGCTGTGGGACGACGGCGTCATCGACCCGCTGGAGACCCGCCGCGTCCTCGGCCTCGCCCTCACCGCCTGCGCCAACGCCCCCCTGCCCGAACGCGACCCGAACGCGCCCGGCTACGGCGTCTTCCGGATGTGAGAGGAGACGTGACGATGTTCGAGAGTGTCCTGGTCGCCAACCGAGGCGAGATCGCCGTCCGGGTCATCCGCACCCTGCGGGAGCTGGGCATCCGCTCGGTCGCCGTGTACAGCGACGCGGACGCCGACGCCCGGCACGTCCGCGAGGCCGACACGGCCGTCCGCCTCGGCCCGGCGTCCGCCGCCGAGAGCTACCTGTCCGTGGAGCGGCTGCTCGCCGCCGCCGAGCGGGCGGGAGCGCAGGCCGTGCACCCGGGCTACGGCTTCCTCGCCGAGAACGCGGCCTTCGCCCGCGCCTGCGAGGACGCCGGCCTGGTCTTCATCGGCCCGCCCGCCGCGGCGATCGAGCTGATGGGCGACAAGGTCCGCGCCAAGGAGACGGTCCGGGCGGCGGGTGTCCCGGTCGTACCGGGCTCGTCGGGCAGCGGCCTGACGGACGCGCAACTGATCGATGCCGCGCGCGAGATCGGCACCCCTGTCCTCCTGAAACCATCCGCGGGCGGCGGCGGTAAGGGCATGCGGCTCGTCCGCGACGAGGCGCTGCTCGCCGAGGAGATCGCGGCGGCCCGCCGTGAGGCGCGCGGCTCCTTCGGTGACGACACGCTGCTGGTGGAGCGGTGGATCGACCGGCCCCGGCACATCGAGATCCAGGTCCTCGCGGACGGCCACGGCAACGTCGTCCACCTCGGCGAGCGCGAGTGCTCGCTCCAGCGCCGGCACCAGAAGATCATCGAGGAGGCGCCGAGCGTCCTCCTGGACGAGGCCACGCGTGCCGCGATGGGCGCCGCCGCCGTCCAGGCGGCCCGTTCCTGCGGCTACACCGGCGCGGGCACGGTCGAGTTCATCGTCCCCGGCGGCGACCCGTCCGCCTACTACTTCATGGAGATGAACACCCGCCTCCAGGTCGAGCACCCGGTGACGGAGCTGATCACGGGCCTGGACCTGGTGGAATGGCAACTCCGCGTGGCGGCGGGCGAGCACCTGGCCTTCACCCAGGAGGACGTGACCCTCACCGGCCACGCCGTCGAGGCCCGCATCTGCGCCGAGGTCCCGGCCCGCGGCTTCCTCCCGTCCGCGGGCACGATCGTCGCCCTCCACGAGCCGAAGGGCCCGGGCGTCCGCGTCGACTCCGGCCTGCTGCCGGGCACGGAGGTCGGCACGGACTACGACCCGATGCTCGCCAAGATCATCGCGTACGGCCCCGACCGCGCCACGGCCATCCGCCGCCTGCGCGCCGCCCTCGCGGACACGACCATCCTCGGCCTGGAAACCAACACGGGCTTCCTCCGCCGCCTCCTCGCGCACCCGTCGGTGGTCTCGGGCGACCTGGACACGGGCCTGGTCGACCGCGACGGCCCGTCGCTCCTGGCGGACACGGTCCCGGACGAGGTGTACGCGACGGCGGCCCTGACCCGCCAGGCGTCCCTGACCCCGGCCACCGCTCCCGACGACTGGACGGACCCCTTCTCCGTCCCGGACGCCTGGCGCCTGGGCGGCGAGCCCGCCTGGACGCCACACCACCTGCGGGTACCGGGCCGGGACCCGGTGACGGTACGGGTGCGACCGACGGCTTCGGGCATGGAGCTACTGCTCGAAGCGCCGGAGGGCGCGGGCTCGGCCGCCGGCGGCGCGCAAGCGCCCGGCAGCCGACCCCCGGGCGAGCCGACCGAGCCGTCGGGCACCACGGCGATCCCGGGCGGCACCGCGGCACTCGACGCACCGGAGGGCGCGGGCGGCGCGCCGGAACCCACGGCCTCGGCCGCCGGCGGCGCGCAGGCAGTCGGCAGCCGGCCCACGGGCGAGCCATCGGGCACCACGGCGGCCCCGGGCAGTCCCACGGCACTCGACGCACCGGAAGGCGCGGACGGCGCGCCGGAACCCACAGCCTCGGCCACCGGCGGCGCGCAAGCACCCAGCAGCCGGCCCACGGGCGAGCCGACCGAGACGTCGGGCACCACGGCGGCCCCGGGCAGTCCCACGGCGACCGGCGGCCGGGACACTGGCGCTGCGGCGGTCACGCCCGCCGCCGTCGACCTCGCCGGCGCGGCGAGCGCCACCGACGCGCAGGCGACGCGCGCGGTACCCGACAGCGGTCGGATGGGCGGGCACGTCGCCGCCACCACGGACGCCGTGCCCACCAGCGCCGCAGCGCCCGGCACAACACCGGCCGGCGAACGGAACGTGAGCGCGGCCGGGCCGCAGGCCGCCGGCGCGACCCCCGCCGCGCCGCAGGCGCCCGGCGGAGCCGCTCTGCCCGCGCGGCAGGGCAAGGGCGCCGGGGGGTCCGGGGGGCTGCCCCCGGTTTCGGGA
>NZ_JBPQTX010000337.1:0-7345 GCF_051386555.1 Streptomyces sp. URMC 126 | reverse complement strand
TGTCGGAGGGCGGTGGGGCGGGCTGCCGGGGATACGGGCGGGCGGCCGGGCCGGTGCCGGCAAGTGCCCTGCCCCGCACGGCGGTTGAGGGGGGAGGTGTTCAGTCCTCCGTCAGCACCGCCCGCAGCACGTGCCGCGCGTTCCGCGCCATCGCCGCGTTGGACTTCCGGTAGTGGGGCAGGGCGATCAGCGCCTGGGAGAGGGTCAGGCCCCGGCCGCGCCGCCAGGCGGCGTCGTCCACGCCGAGCGCCTCGCGGAATACCCGCCGCGCGCCGGCCGGCAGCAGGTTCCACGCCGGGAAGAGGTCGCAGGCCGGGTCGCCCGTCCCCGCGCAGCCGAAGTCGATGACGGCGGCGAGCCGGCCGCGGCCGTCCAGCAGGAGGTTGCCGGGCATCAGGTCGGCGTGCAGCCACGTCGGCGGCCCGGCCGGGGCGGGCGCGTCCAGGGCGTCCTCCCAGACGGCGAGCGCGGCGTCGCAGTCGACGGCCTCCTCCGGGATCCGGCGCAGTTCCTCGACCGCCGCCCGGGTCTCCGCGTCGAGGTCGGCGAGCGGCCCGCCGCGGTGGGCGCGCGGCGGCGTCCCCGGCAGGGCGATCTCCCGCGTCGCCGCCACGAACCGGGCCAAGTCCCCGGCCAGCCCCACGGGATCGTCGAGCGCTCCCTCCCGGGGATGCCGCCCCGGCAGCCAGCGGTACACGGACCACGGCCACGGATACCCCTCGGCGGGCTCCCCGGCCCCGACCACCTCGGGCACGGCGACGGGCAGCCGGGGCGCCAGCAGGGGCAGCCACTCCCGGTCCCGCAGCACGTCGGTGACCCCGCCCTCCGTCAGCGGCAGCCGGACGAGCAGGTCCGCGCCCAGCCGGAACACGGCGTTGACCGTCCCGCCGGACGGCAGCCGCTCCACCGGGAGCCCCGCCCAGCGCGGGAACCGGCCGGCGACCAGCCGGCGGACGAGGTCGTCGTCGATCGGGTACGGGTGCCTTGTGCTCATGGACGGTCATCCGACCGCCGGGCGCCCGTCCGCGTCAATCGCTTTTCAACGGCGGGCGCGTGAGGCGCTTTGCGCCCGCCGGGCGTCGCGGAACAGCGGCAGTACCGTCGTCCGCAGCACCGGGAAGAGGAGCGCGCGCGGGGTGTGGCGGCCCGCCAGGCACTGGGCCTTGGCGACCGGGCCCGGGACCACGACGCGGCGCCCCCGCTCAAGGCCGCGCAGACCCGCCTCGGCGACGCGCCGGGGCGTGAGCCAGGCGAGGAACCTCCGCTCCTGCAGGGCCTCCATCCCGCCGACCGCGTAGAAGCCGGTGCGCACCGGGCCGGGGGCGAGCAGCGTGCAGCTCACGCCCGTGCCGCGGAGTTCCGCGTGCAGCGCCTCCGCGAAGGAGTTGGCGAAGGCCTTGCCGGCCGCGTAGGTGGCCGCCGTCGGCACCGGCTGGTAGCCCGCCGTCGAGCCGGTGACCAGGATCCGGCCGTGCCCGCGGGTCAGCATGCCGGGCAGCAGGGCCCGGGTCAGGGCGTGCAGGGCGACGACGTTGACCTGCACGCTCGCGGCCTCCAGCACCGGGTCGTTCTCGCTGAACGGCCCGCAGGTGGGGAACCCGGCGTTGGCGCAGAGCACCGCCACCTCCTCCCCGGCCAGTTCCCGGGCCAGCTCGCCACGCGCCTCCGGGTCGGCCAGATCGCAGGTCCGGACGCGAACGGGCACTCCGTGCCCGTCCCGCAGTTCCCCGGCGAGCCGCTCCAGGGCCCCGGTGCGGCGCGCGACCAGCCACAGGCCGTACCCGCGCGCGGCGAGCCCCCGGGCGAGTTCCTCGCCGATGCCGGAGGAGGCGCCCGTGACCACCGCCCACTGGTGGCCGGTCACGCGGTGAGCTCCGGGGTGCCGAGGTGGGTGGCGAGCCGGCCGGCCGCCGCGCGGCCGGTGCGGGCGCACGCCTCGATGGACACGCCCTGGATGTAGTCGCCCGCCAGCTCCAGGCCCGCGACCCCGGCCACGTCCTCGCGCACCTCCGCCAGGAACTCGGCGTGGTACGGCAGATATCCGCAGTACGCGGCCGGCCAGTGCTTGACCAGCAGCGCCACGCGCTCGGCCCGCGGCGCGCCCAGGTGGCGCACCAGCCGCTCCTCGGTCTCCGTCGTGAGCCGGTCGATGGTCTCGGGGCCGCGGTCGGTGAGCCGGCCCTCGCGTCCGCTGTAGGTGTAGCGGACGATGTGCCGTTCCTCCTGGCCGTACGAGCCGGCGTTGCTGCACGGCCCGTCGTCCATGGCGAGCGCGCGCACCTCGTGGGTGAAGACGTCCCGGTCGTACTCGACGAGCACCACGGTCGACGGGAAGTAGTTCACGTCGCCGAGGCGGCGGGCGAGCCGCGGCCGGGCCGAGCGGACGATCTCGGCGGTGGCGTAGGCGGGCGTGGCGAGGACGACCCCGTCGTAGTCGAGGTCCTCCGCCTCCCCGCCGGCCTCCGCGACCCGCAGGCCGGTGATCCGGCCGTCGCGCGTCCGCAGCCCTTCGACGGCCGTGTTCAGCCGGACCGTCACCCGCTTGGCAAAGGCGTCCAGGACGGGCTGGATGCCGCCGGTCAGCTGGTCGTAATGGTCCATCAGCATCGAGAGGTTGGTGCCGAAGGTGCCCGGGTAGACCTCGTCGGGCTCGGCGCCGTTGTTGCGGATGACCATGGGCCGCACCAGCATGTCGGTCATCTCGGGGCCGAAGAACGCGGAGAGCGGCGCGTGGTCGTGCTTCCGTGAGACGCCGCTGAAGTAGCGGGAGCCGAGGAAACGGTTCCGCCGGTCGGCGCGGATCCGGGCGGCCATGGCCGCCATACGCGCGAAGTCCCGGGTGGAGCCCATCCGCCGGATGTTCTTCAGCGTCTGGCTCCGCCGCTCGCTGTCGAGCGTGAGCACCTCGCCGTCCTTGATGCGGGACGCGTTGTAGCCGAAGGACTCGTACGCGGCCGAGCCGAGCTCCGAGGTGAACCAGCGGAACGTGTGGTACTGGCGGCCGATGTTCTTGCCGCCGGTCATGACCGGCCGGTCGCCGAGCTTGTCGAGGCCGAAGCGGCCGCCCAGGGTGTCGGCGGCCTCGATCACCTCGACGTCGTGGCCGAGCAGATCGAGGCGGAGGGCGGCGGTGAGGCCGGAGACGCCCGCGCCGACCACCGCGACGCGCCGCCGGGTACGCAGAGAGGACCGAGAGGACCGAGAGGGCATGGGTCAGACTCCGAAGTCGGAAGGGGCGGAAGATTCGGTAGAGGAAGGGTCGGTGGGGGCCGGGAGCAGGTCGACGCGGCCCTCGATGACCGTGCGGTCGAACTGCCGCAGGCGGACGGTCACCGGGACCCGCCCGCCGGCGTCCGCGGGGCCGGGCTCCGTCTCGTAGACGAGGTCCGCCCCGAACTCGGCGAAGTCGAGGAACGCCGCCTCGCAGCCCACGGTCAGGGCGTGCGGGGACGCGAGGGCCCCGCTCCGGCACGCCGCGGCGAGCGCCGCCTGCCGCATGCCCTCGACCATCAGCGGCCCCGGCATGTGGTCGTACTCGTGGTCGAAGAACGCCGGGTGCCGCTCGTCGGCGACGAGAAGGTACCGGCCGTCGTGGCCGTCCGCCGTGCCGACGACGACGTTCAGCGGCAGCCGGCGGCCCACCAGCGCGGGGTCGAGCCGCCGCGCCGCGGCCGGCGCGGTGGCGCCCACCGGCTTCCGGGCCCGCTGGAAGGCGCGCAGGACGTCGTAGTCCTCCTGCGACATGAAGGCCAGGAGCGCGGTGAGCGTCATCGCCCGGCGCCCGCCGACCTCCATGATGCCCTCCAGGACCATGCTCACCACGTCGGACCCCTTGCCCTGCCGTTCGGCGACGCGGTAGTGCAGGTACCCCTGGAGCGCCGACGCCCCGTCGTACGCGTACGCCTCCGGGTCCTCGACCCGCAGCGCGATCCGCTGGAGGCTGAACGGCAGCCCCACCGGCACGCCCACGTAGCGGTGCAGCAGCACGAAGATGGACTGCCGCGCGGCCTCGGCGGACGCCAGCGGGTCGTGGTGGGCCGGGTGCCGGTCGGACCACAGGCTGTGCGCCCGGGGGACCTGGAACGACAGGAAGAAGTCGGTGTCCGAGCCCTGTGCGGAGTCGGTGACGAACACCTCGCCGATCTGCCGGCGGTGCGCGAGCGCCCGGGGCACGGTCCGCTCGAACTCCAGCCGGACGCCCGGCGGCGGCAGCGTCCCGGGGACGGACGGGTGCGGTGCGGTACTGGTCATCTGGCCTCCGGTTCGAGCGGGTTCCGCTGGGCGGGACGCGGCTGGGGGCCGCCGCGGTAGACGGGGTGACGCATCGCCGAGCGGCGGCGGAGCTCCGTGCCGGCGAGCCGGCCCAGTTCGCCCAGCACCTCCCGGCGGCGGCCGTGGCCGCGCAGCAGGGCCTCGCCGGTGGCGCCGAGCACCCGGGCCGGGGTGAGGACGTCCAGGACGGAGGCGCGATGGCTCAGCAGGTCGAGGACGCCGTCGATCCGGCCCTTGGCGTGCAGCCCGCGGACGACCCGGGGGACGACCCCCGCGATGGGGCCCGCCACGCCCAGGTCCGCGGCCAGGCCGTAGTACTCGGCGTAGACGCGGTCCCGCCACCTGCCGTACGCGGCCGTCGCGCGGTCGAGCGCGGCGGTGCTCCCGAGGGCCGCGGCGACGGCGGGCGCCAGCCGCTCGGCCTGGTGGAAGGCGTCGCCGATACCGCGCCCGCCCGCCGGGTCCTTGAAGTGCCCGGCGTCCCCGAGCAGCACCCAGCCCGGGCCCGCCGCCTCGCGGAAGTACCCGTGGAAGCGGCGGATGCCGTGGATCCGGCCGACGCGGGTGGCGCCCGCGAGGGCCTTGGCGATGGGCGCGCAGCGCAGCGCGTGGGCGTACACGGACCCTTCGAGGTCGGCGCGGAACGCGTCCCGCTCGTGGTGCTGCGGGGAGACGCCGACGATGTACAGGCCGTTGTCGGCCGGTCCGCCGAGCAGGTGCCGGTCGCCCCAGCGGTGGAAGACGAAGGTGGGCCGCTCGCCCAGGTAGGCGCCCTCGAAGTACGCCCAGTAGTAACCGCGTTCGCCCGGCATGACGTGGTACATGCGGGAGCCGCAGGCCTCGGCGATCCGGGAGTTCCGGCCGTCCGCGCCGACGACGAGCCGGGCCCGCAGGACGGTCTCGGCGCCGCCGGAGACCGCCCGCACCCCCGCGACGCGGCCGGCCTCCCGCACCACTCCGACCACCCGGGTGCCCAGCCGCACCTCGGCGCCCGCGGCGCGGGCCGCGTCCACCAGCACGGGGTCCAGGACCTCCCGGCGGACGCACGCCGCCCCGCCGACGTCACCGGGGTGCCGCGGGAAGGCGGCCACGCAGCGGAAGTCCTCCAGCCGCATGTCCACATGGCTCATCGGGGTGACCCCGGCCGCCCGCAGCGCCTCCGTCACGCCCAGGCGGTCGAGGAAGGCCAGGGAGTCGGCCTGGAGGATGCTCGACGACAGGGTGGGGCCGATCCGCGCGGCCTGGTCCAGCACCGCCACCCGCAGGCCGCGGCGGGCGAGGAGCGCCCCGAGGGGGGAGCCGGCGCAGCGCGCGCCGACGATGACGACGTCGAAGTCCTCGGTGGGCAGCGCGCCTTGGGCGGGGGCCGCCGGTATGCCGCTCATGACGCGTCGTCCCAGCGGACCGCGGCCGCGGCGGCGAAGTCGCCGGCGTGCGCGAAGCCGGACATCACGACGAGGTCGCCGGAGCGCAGCCCGCCGGCGCGCGCGGCCTGGTCCAGGGTGACGGGCACGGCGGCGCCGTACAGGTTGCCGAAGCGGTCGAAGGTGTCCAAGTGCCGCTCGGGGGCGATGTCCAGGGCCTCGCGCCAGTTCTTCAGGAAGACCCGGTTGGGCTGGTTGGTGACGAGCACGTCGATGCGGGACGGCTCTTCGCCGAGGTCGGCGCAGAGCTCCCGGACCAGCTCGGGGACGAGGGTGTTCCCGCGTTCGCGGATCTCCGTCCGCTTCTCCGGGTCGAACCAGATGTCCGCCTGACCCGTCCCCGGCTCCCAGTACTTGCGCCCGTCCGACGCCCGCAGGCCCAGGTCCTCCGCGTACGCGGGGGTGCTGCGCTTGCGCACGCCGAGGATCGGCGAGCCGCCGCCCGCCCGCAGGTAGGCCACGCCGCAGCCGTCGCCGGGCAGCGCCGCGTGGGGGCGCTTCCGTACCTCGGACTGGGCGAACATCTGGCCGGCCGCGTTCTGCGCGACGGCGACCAGCGCGGTGCGCGCCGAGCCGTCCGCCATGATCTTCCGGGCCAGTTCCAGCATGTACACGAACGACGCGCAGCCGCCGTTGTGCAGGTCCACGATCCACTCGGGGTCGATGCCCATCCGGTGCGCGGCCTGCGCGCCGACGCCCATGAACGGGTCGTCCGGGAGCAGCACGTTGGTGAGGAGCACGTCGACCGGGGGACGTCCGCCCAGCCGCTCGAAGAGGGGCCGGGCCGCCTTCGCGATCATGTCGGAGGCGCGCTCGCCGGGGGCGACGTGGTGCCGGGTCGCGGGCACCTTGAACAGGGGGGCGTTGGCGAAGGGGTCCACCGGGGCGTCCGGGTCGTGGAAGAACTCGGGGCCCACGACGTTCTCCGGCAGATGACTCCCGAAGCCGACTATGCCGACGGGCTGCATGGCATTTCCTTTCGAAGCCAGTCCTCGACCGCGCGTGCCGTCGGGGCGGCGTCTTCTTCGAGGAGCGAGAAATGATCGGCGGGCACCGTCAGGACGGTGTCCGCGGCGCGCCACAGCCGCCACTCGGCGCCGCCCGGCGGCTCGGGGCCGCGCTCGGCGGCGAGCAGCAGCGTGGGCGCGGTGAGCGGGTCGGCGGCCCAGTGGTCGAAGAGGCCCAGATAGCCGCCCATGGCCAGGACGGCCGCCTCGTCGGGGGCGTCCGGTAGCCGGGAGAGGATCCGTCCCATCGCCCAGCCGAACACCTCGCGCTGCTGGGCGGGTTCGGGTTCGTAGGTGTCGATGAGGACGGCGCCCGCGACCGGGTGCCCGGCCCGTTCGAGGGCGGCGGCGACGGCGTGGGCGAGGGCCCCGCCGATGGAGTGCCCGGCGAGCAGGACGGGTGCGCCGGCCGCGGCCTCGGCGGTCGCGGCGGCCAGGCTGTCGACGGCCGCCCGCCAGGACGCCGGGCGGCGGGGCGCGGCGCGGTCGAGACCGGGCAGGGGCAGCGCCGACATCCGGAGCCGGTGCCGGAAGCCGGCGGCGAACCGGGCGAACTGGTGCGGGCCGGAACCGGCGAGGAAGGACGGTACGCACACCACGGCGGGTGCGGCGGGGCCGTCGGAGACGAGGACGGGGCGGGGT
>NZ_JBPQTX010000336.1:0-7360 GCF_051386555.1 Streptomyces sp. URMC 126 | reverse complement strand
GGGCTGCCGGGCCGGCCCGGCAGCCCGGAACCCGCCCCCCGGAAGCACGGAATCCGGCAATTGGGGCGACAGAGAGTAACCGCCCCACTGATCGCACCGCGTAAGCACGACGCCCGGACAGATCACCCTCCGTATCCCGCCTCTCGCTGATCAGAAGCCGCTGAAGTGGGCATCGTAGGGATGTGAACGATGAATTCCCCCTCGGCAGCTACGTCGTCGACACCCGCACCGGCCGGCTCGGGCAGGTCATGGACACCCACGCCGGTTACGTTCAGCTACGACCGCCGCGTGGCGGGATCGAGTGGTCCTGCCCGCCGTCGGCCATCCGCTTCCCGTCCGAGGCGGAGGCCCAGGCCCACGCCAAGGCGCAGGCGGAGCCCCAGGCCGGCGCGGCGAGCGGCGGCCGGGCGGGCGCCCGGCCCGGCGGTGGGGCGGACGCGGGCGGCAACGCCGGGGAGCGGGGGTGGAGTCGGTGAGCCCGCGCAGCGTCTTCCGGTTCGACACCTGGACGTTGCAGCCCGACCGCGAGCCGGACGCGGAGCCGTTGACGTACGCGATGCAGTGCGTGGTGTGCGGGGCGGCGTCGGAGGAGGTCGAGGACTTCCTGGACGCCCAGCACTGGACGTTCCGGCACGCGGGCCGCAACCCCTCGCACCACACGTACCGCGAGACGGTCAACCGGCCGTGGCGCGCCTGGATGGGCCACCCCCGGCCGCCCCGGACGGACGGTGCGCGACCGCCCCGGGCCGACACAGGGCCGTCATGAACGCCGCGCTGCCGCCGCCCGGTACTCGGATACGCTAAAGGTGCCTGTGGACACAGGGTCACAGGCTCCGTACCCGAGCACCGACCAGGGAGCAGCCGGCATGGCTCGACACCTCATCACCAGCGCCCTTCCGTACATCAACGGGATCAAGCACCTGGGCAACATGGTGGGGTCCATGCTCCCGGCGGACGTCTACGCGCGCTACCTGCGCCAGACCGGGCGCGAGACGCTCTACATCTGCGCGACCGACGAGCACGGCACCCCGGCCGAACTCGCCGCGAAGGAGGCCGGGCTGCCGGTGGACGCGTACTGCGCCCAGCAGCACGACGCGCAGAAGGCGATCTACGAGGGCTTCGGCCTCTCCTTCGACTACTTCGGCCGCAGCTCGTCCGCGCAGAACCGCGAGATCACCCAGCACTTCGCGCGGCAGCTGCAGAAGAACGGGTTCATCGAGGAGCGCGCGATCCGCCAGGTGTACTCGCTGGCGGACGAGCGCTTCCTGCCCGACCGCTACATCGTCGGCACCTGCCCGCACTGCGGCTACGACAAGGCCCGCGGCGACCAGTGCGAGAACTGCACGCGCGTGCTGGACCCCACGGACCTGATCGACGCCCGCTCGGCGATCAGCGGCAGCAGCGACCTGGAGGTGCGGGAGACCAAGCACCTCTTCCTGCTCCAGTCCAAGCTCCAGGGCGAGGTCGAGGCGTGGATCGACGAGCACGGCAAGGACTGGCCGGTCCTCGCCTCGTCGATCGCCCGCAAGTGGCTGACCGAGGGCCTGCACGACCGCGCCATCACCCGTGACCTGGACTGGGGCGTCCCGGTCCCGGCCGACACCTGGCCGGAGCTGGCGGCCGAGGGCAAGGTCTTCTACGTCTGGTTCGACGCTCCCGTCGAGTACATCGGCGCCACCAAGGAGTGGGCCGACGAGCTCCCGGAGGAGCGCGACTGGAAGTCGTGGTGGTACGAGGCGACGGACGTCCGCTACACCCAGTTCATGGGCAAGGACAACGTCCCCTTCCACACGGTGATGTTCCCGGCGACGCAGCTCGGCACCCGTGAGCCCTGGAAGCGCGTCGACTACGTCAAGGCCTTCAACTGGCTGAACTACTACGGCGGCAAGTTCTCCACCTCGCAGCGGCGCGGCGTCTTCACGCACGACGCGCTGGAGATCCTGCCCGCCGACTACTGGCGCTACTTCATGATGGCCAACGCCCCCGAGTCGGACGACACCTCGTTCAGCTGGGAGCTGTTCTCCGCGACGGTCAACAAGGACCTCGCGGACGTGCTGGGCAACTTCGTCAACCGCGTCCTGTCCTTCTCCCGCAAGCGGTTCGGTGACGAGGTCCCGGCCGGCAGCGAGGCGGGCGCGGCCGAGACGGAGCTCGGCCGGGAGGTCGCGCGGCTGCTCGGCGAGTACGAGGGCCACATGGAGGAGATGCAGTTCCGCAAGGCGGCGCAGGCACTGCGCGCCCTGTGGAGCGCGGGCAACTCCTACCTGGAGACCAAGGCCCCCTGGCTGGAGATCAAGACCGACCCGGACGCGGCTGCGCTGACGCTGCGCACGGCGATGAACCTGATCCACCTCTACGCGGTGGTCTCCGAGCCGTTCATCCCGGCGACGGCCGCCGCGATGCGGTCGGCGTTCGCGCTCGCCGGGGACGACCGCACCTGGGTGACGCGGGACGAGGCCCGCTCGCTGTCGTCCGTCCCGGCCGGTACGCCGTTCACCGTCCCGCCGGTGCTCTTCGCGAAGATCACGGAGGAGGACCTGGAGTCCTACCGCGAGCGCTTCGGCGGGGGCGACGAGGCGGCCTGACGCGCCCCTCTCCCTCGTACGGACAGGGCCCGGAACCTCAGGTTCCGGGCCCTGTCCCGTCTCCGCGCGACGGGCGTTGATCGTTCGGCAATCGTTCGTTGAGCGGGGCCCGGCAGGCTGTCCGGTGTTGGCCATGGGGGAGACGAAGGAAGACCGGACCAGTGTTGGATGACCGAATCACCGTGAGCGTGCACGCGACCGACGAGGTGGGCCGCGCCCGGCTCGCCCGCGAGCTGCGAACCCTGCCCGGCCTCCGGGTGGTGAGGAACGGCGCGGCGGTACAGATCCTGCTGCTCGGACGGCACGACCGGGACGCCGCGGGGGAGCTGCGCCGGCGGAGCCGGGGAAGCTGGGCGCCGCTGGTCGTGGTCGCCGACGGGCTCGGCGACGCGGAGCTGATGGCGGTGTGGGAGTACGGCGCGCGGACCGTCCTCCAGACGCCCCGGGTCACCCCGCGGCGGCTGGGCCGGGCGGTGCACGCCGCGGCCGGCTGCTGTCCGCCGGAGCCGCTGCCCGAGCTCGGTGTGCTGGTGTGAGCCGGCCGACGGCTCCCCACGGGGGTGGGGGCCGCCCCGGTCACTCCGGCCACCGGAGCGCGGGTCCACACGACGCGCGCGACACGCGAGACACACGGAAGGGCCCGGCACATCGGCGCCGGGCCCCTCGTCGTCTACCCGCGGTTACTTCACCGTCGGCGGCTTGCGCAGCGACAGGTGGAGCTCCTTCAGCCGGGACTCGTCGACCTCGCTCGGGGCGCCCATCAGCAGGTCCTGGGCGTTGCCGTTGAGCGGGAAGGCGATGGTCTCGCGGATGTTGGGCTCGTCGGCCAGCAGCATCACGATGCGGTCGACACCCGGGGCGATGCCGCCGTGCGGCGGGGCGCCGAACTTGAACGCGCGGAGCATGCCGCCGAACTCGCGCTCGACCTCCTCCTGCGAGTAGCCGGCGATCCCGAACGCCTTGTACATGACCTCGGGCTCGTGGTTCCGGATGGCGCCGGAGGAGAGCTCGACGCCGTTGCAGACGATGTCGTACTGCCAGGCGAGGATGTCCAGCGGGTCCATCGTCTCCAGGGCCTCAAGGCCGCCCTGGGGCATGGAGAAGGGGTTGTGGGAGAACTCGATCTTGCCGGTCTCCTCGTCCTTCTCGAACATCGGGAAGTCGACGATCCAGCAGAAGCGGAAGACGTTCTCCTCGAACTGGCCGGCGCGCTTGGCGGCCTCGACGCGGACGGCGCCCATGATCTTGGAGACCTCGTCGAACTCGCCGGCGCCGAAGAAGACGGCGTGGCCGGCGGCCAGGCCGAGCCGCTCGGTGAGGACCTTGACGTTCTCCTCGGTGAGGAACTTGGCGATCGGGCCGGACAGCGTCCCGTCCTCGCCGACGCGGACCCAGGCCAGGCCCTTGGCGCCCTGCTCGACGGCGAACTCGCCGAGGCCGTCGAAGAACTTGCGCGGCTGGTCCTGGACGTTCGGCACGGCGAGCGCGCGGACGTGCTTGCCAGCGAACGCCTTGAACTCCGAGCCCGCGAAGACGTCGGAGATGTCGACGAGCTCCAGCTTGGCGCGCAGGTCCGGCTTGTCGGAGCCGTACTTGAGCATCGCCTCGCGGAACGGGATGCGGGGGAACGGCGAGGTGACGTGGCGGCCGTTGCCGAACTCCTCGAAGAGGTCGGTCATGACCTTCTCGATGACCTGGAAGACGTCCTCCTGCTCGACGAAGGACATCTCCATGTCGAGCTGGTAGAACTCGCCCGGCGAGCGGTCGGCGCGGGCGTCCTCGTCGCGGAAGCAGGGCGCGATCTGGAAGTAGCGGTCGAAGCCCGCGATCATCAGCAGCTGCTTGAACTGCTGCGGCGCCTGCGGCAGCGCGTAGAACTTGCCGGCGTGCAGGCGGGAGGGGACCAGGAAGTCGCGCGCGCCCTCGGGGGAGGTGGCGGACAGGATCGGGGTGGCCAGCTCGTTGAAGCCGAGCGCGGTCATCTTCTCGCGGATGGAGCGGATGACGGCGCCGCGCAGCATGATGTTGCGGTGCATGCGCTCGCGGCGCAGGTCGAGGAAGCGGTACTCCAGGCGGCGCTCCTCGTTGACGCCGTCCTCGGTGTTGATCGTGAAGGGCAGCGGCTCGGCGGCGCCGAGCACCTCGACGTCGGTGACCTCGACCTCGATCTCGCCGGTGGGCAGCTCGGGGTTGACGTTCTCGGCGCCGCGGCTCATGACCTTGCCGTCGACGCGGACGACGGTCTCCTTGGTGAGGCGGCCCAGCGCCTCGTTGGCCGGGGTGCCGGGGCGGGCGACGAGCTGCACGAGACCGTGGTGGTCGCGGAGATCGATGAAGAGGATGCCGCCCAGGTCGCGCCGATTGTGCAGCCAGCCACTCAGCCGCACGTCGGTGTCGACGTCAGCCGCACGGAGCTCGCCGCAGGTGTGGGACCGGTAACGATGCATCGTTCATCCAAGTCGTGGTCGAAGGCGTGGTTCGAGGGGCGCGCTGCACTGGCTCGCCGCACTGGGTTAGCGTGCATACAGCACTGAGCAAGGGTACTGCCCCACCCGCCATCGGTGGTCTGCGTCCGGCGAACCCACATAAAGTGGGGCAATGCGCACCGAGGACGTGCTGGCCGCCGTCGCGACCGGCCTGTGGCACTGGGACCGGGCCACGGGGATCGTCACCTTCGACGCCGAGGCGGCCCGGCTGCTGGGGCTGCCCGCCGAGCGGACGGAGCTGTCGGAGTCGGCCGCGCGCGCCCGGTTCCACGCGGTGGACTGGGTGGAGTTCCAGGGCCTGCTCAGCGTCGCGATCTCGGAGGACGCGCTCGCGGAGGCCCGCATCCGGGTGGTGGACGAGGCGGGCCGGGTCCGCCGGACGCTCCGCGCCCGCACCCGCCAGACTCCCCACGGCAGCCCCCAGTCGCTCGTCGGCACCCTGGAAGAGGTCCCCGCGCCGCATCCGGGCACCTCACCCGCCCGGACGACGGTCACCGGCGACTGGCGCCGCAACCGCGAGGCGTTCCTGCTGGACGCCGGCCGGGCGCTGGCCGAGGCCCGGTCCACCGCCGAGGTGCTGCGGGTGGCGGCGGGCCTGTCGATGCCGGGGTTCGAGCCGTCGGCGCTGGCGGTCTTCGGCACGGACGGCGGCCGGGTGACGCTGATCGGCCACCACGGCTACTCCCTGGACGACGTCGAGGCGTTCCTGGAGATACCGCTGGACGGCAACCACCCGGCGCCCGAGGTCGTCCGCACCGGCCGGGCGATCTACATCCCCTCCCCCGAGGACTACGCCCGCCGCTTCCCGGCCGTCTGGCCGCTGGTGGCCGGGTTCGGCCGCCGCTCCTGGGCCTTCCTGCCGCTGATCAACGCGGGGCGGACGATCGGCGCCTGGATGGCCGGCTTCAGCGTCCCGGTGGCGTTCACGCCGGACGAGCGGTCGGTGCTCACGACGGTCGCCCGGATGCTGGCGCAGGCGCTGAGCCGGGCGAGCGTCCACGAGTCGGAGAAGGAGCTCTCCGTCGGCCTCCAGCGCACGATGATGCCGACCGTCCAGCCGGACATCCCCGGGATGTCGGTGGCGGCCCGCTACGTGCCGACCGGCGGCGGCCTGGAGGTGGGCGGCGACTGGTACGACATGATCCCGCTGCCCTCGGGCCGGCTCGCGCTGGTCATCGGCGACGTCCAGGGGCACGACGTCCGGGCCGCCGGGCTGATGGGCCAGCTGCGGATCGCGCTGCGGGCGTACGCCTCCGAGGGCCACCACCCGGACGCCGTCCTCTCCCGCGCCTCCCGCTTCCTGGCCGGCATCAACGACAGCGGCCTGTCCGGCGTCGACGACGGCGTCCCGCAGGACCCGCGCTTCGCCACCTGCCTCTACATCGAGGTGGACCCGGCTACCGGACTGCTGGTGATCGCCCGGGCCGGCCACCCGGACCCGGCGATCCGGCTGAGCGACGGGACGATGCTGGTCCGCGCCACGGCCGGCGGACTGCCGCTGGGCATCGACCCCGACACCGACTACCCCACCACCCGGCTGGTCCTGGAACCCGGCGAGACGATGCTGGTCTGCACCGACGGCCTGATCGAGACCGGTGGGCACGACCTGGAGACCGGCTGGTCACGGCTGCGGGAGGTGATCGAGGGCGAGCCGGCGGCGGACGACCCGGCGTTCCTGGAAACCCTGGCCGACGACCTCGTCCGGGCCGTCCACGGCCCGTCCTCGCACTACACGACCGGCCCGCTGGTGGACCGGCGCGAGGACGACATCGCGCTCCTCCTGCTCCGCCGCGAGCCGCCGGCCGCCACGGCCGCGCGCACCGCCGGACCGCCCCCGCGCCGCACGGTGATGAGCATCGCCCAGGCCGAACCGGAGCGCATCGCGGAGGCCCGGCAGCAGGTGCGGGACCTGATGCACGACTGGCCGGACGAGGACCAGACCGACTCGGCCGTGCTGATGGTCTCCGAGATGCTCACCAACGTCCTGGTGCACACGGACGGGGACGCGCTGCTGCGGGCGTCGGTCTCCGGCGCGCCGGGACACCGTCGGGTGCGCGTGGACGTCGCGGACACCAGCGACGAGCTGCCGCACCGGCGCCACCCCGGCGAGATGGCCTCGTCGGGGCGCGGCCTGGTGCTGATGGAGCTGCTGGCGGGGGCCTGGGGGGTGGATCCGCAGGGCGAGGGCAAGAACATCTGGTTCGAGCTGTACGAGGCGGACCGGCCGTCGCCGGACGAGCTGGCGGCGATCACGTAGGGGCCGTGGGGGCTCACCCGTAGGGGCGGTGG
>NZ_JBPQTX010000335.1:0-7384 GCF_051386555.1 Streptomyces sp. URMC 126 | reverse complement strand
GGGTGGACGGGATGAGGGGGACGGGTGGGGGAAGAGGTCGCAGCGGTCAGCGTACGGAGGTTCGACATGAGCTCAGCTCTTTCGCGCGGGGAACGTCGAAAAGACGTACTGGCGCGGGCCGTTGGCCGGCAGTGGTGCCGACGGCTGACTTCGACGGGGGTCAGCGAGGAAGGTGGGCCTGCGCGCGAGGACACGCGCGACAACACACTCGGTCGAAGTCGTGGTGCTGACGGGACGGCCAGAAGGGCTCGAGGTCGCTGCGACCCTTCGCGATGTTCCGGTGGCTGGCCATGCCCCTATTGAAGCATGGCCACGGCCGGGGGAGCAGGCCCGTTCCGGGCATGTGACCAGGAACGCGGGGCGGCGGCCCGGTTCGGTACGTCACCTCGGCAGGTCCGACTCGGCAGGTCCGACTCGGCAGGTCCGACTCGGCAGGTCCGACTCGGCAGGTCACCTCAGTACGTCACCGTGATCCGCCGCGCCGGCCCGTCCACCCGGACCGTGCCCCCGTAAGGGATCACCTGCTGCGGGTCGGTGTGCCCGAGGTCGACGTCGAAGACGGCCGGCACCTCGGGCGCGTACTCGTCGAGCGCGCGGTCCACCGCCGCCCGCAGCGCCCGCCGGTAGGCGTCGCCCTCCTCGGGAGTGCGCCGCCGGTCCAGCGACCAGCCCTTCGCCCGGCCGACCAGAACGGCGGGGAAACGGCGCAGCAGCCCGCGTTCGCCCATGGCGCGGAGGATGCCGTACACGTCGGCCGGGCGCGGCTGCTCCTCCGAGGTCTCCAGGAAGAGGACGCACCCCTCGTACGCCTCCGGCTCCCGGATCTCCCGGCCGGCCATGAGGAGCCAGGACAGGATCTCGATGTTGCCGCCCCAGGAGATCCCCTCCACCACCCGGTCGGGGTTCCGCCAGGTCCACCCCTGACAGGGGCGCATCGGGGGCGCGCTCAGGAAGGTGTCGGGGTCGTCCCAGGGCCGGTCGACGTCGTTGAACTCCCGCACCTCGGAGAGTTCGTACGGCCCGGAGGCGAACAACGCCGCCCGCAGCGAGGCGGCGGTCACCGGGTGCAGGGCCCCCGGCCGGCCGAGCTCCACCATCACGCTCCCGCCGTGATAGCTCACGATGCCGGAATTCCACAGCCAGGCGTGGAGATTGGTGTTGTCGCTGTAGCCGAAGAAGGGCTTGGGGTGGGCGCGGATCAGGTCCCGGTCCAGGTGGGGGAGGACGGTGAGCTGATCGTCGCCGCCGATGCTGCTGAACACCGCCGTGATCGTCGGGTCCGCGAAGGCGGCGTGCAGGTCGTCCGCCCGCTCGCGTGGCGAGGAGCCCATCTTCCTGGTCGCCGGGAACTCCACCGGCACCAGGCCGAACTCCTCCTCCAGCCGTCGCAGTCCGAGCTCGAACGGACGGGGGAAGAGGCCGGGCAGCCCGGCCGAGGGCGATACGACGGCGACGCGGTCGCCGGGACGGGGCTTGGGCGGGTACTCGGGGCGCATGTCGGTCACCCTAGGGGCGGGTGGGGGCGGCGCGCTCCGGGTTTTCCGGGGGCCCGGCCGGCCCCCGTACCGCCGTTCCGTCCGGGTCCGGCCAAGGGTGGGCCCGCTCCCAGGCTTCCCTCGCGACGAGCGGAATCCGACCGCGCGGGGGTACCTCGAAGCCGTTCTCCCGCGCCCACCGGCGGATGACGTCGGTGTCCACGGGCGGCCGGACCTCGACGACGGGCAGGTCCTCGGGGCCCGGCGGGTACGGCGTGAAGACGGACGCCGTTTCGAGCACGTTCGCCGGGAACTGCGGGACGTCGATCCGCCCGCCGAGAGCGTCGGCGAGGAACCGGGTGAGGGTGCCGTCGAAGAGGAACCACTGGGGGCCGCGGGCCTCGTTGACGGCGATGCCCCAGGAGTCGGGGGAGTCGAGCGGGTCGGTGATCCAGAAGAGGTCTTCGCCGTTGTCGGTGCCCGCCATGTTGAACAGGAACCGCGGATCGTACGGCACCGGGTGGGTCCCCCGGTCGTAGTCGTGCCGCAACTGGGCCCGGACCGCCTCCGGCACGGGGCCGGTCAGGTCGACCCACCGGGTGGGGCCTGCCGGATGGTAGACGTGCAGGTAGTCGGCGAAACTCCCCGGCCCGTAGGTGGCGACGAGATCTTTGTAGTCCTGGGGGAGCCGCATGCCCAGGGCGGTCTCCACCGCGTACCAGTCCGGGGTGGGCGGCCGGCTCCGGGGGAGGCGGGCAGATGCGGGTGAGGGTCGTCAGCGCGCTCAAAAGGGATCCCCTACGGCATCGATGGTGGCGGCGATGGTGCTTCACGGTAGACGCCGTACTCGGTGAGGAGTCTCGGGTGCGGGGCCACGCTGCTGTCCGTCAGGCGGAGCGGGACGCATCGCCGCGGCCGGACGACCCACGGCCGCCCGCCCCGCCACGTCCACGGCGGCCTGCTCCAGGACCGTCCGCGCCACGGCCGTCCGCTCCAGGACCGTCTGTTCCACGGCCGTCCGCTTCACCGCGCCCGGGCCCGCTCACCCGCTGCTCGCCCCGCCGGCCGGCACCTCCGCTGCCACTACCGCCACTACCGCTACTACCGCCACTACTGCGGCTGTCACGGCTGCCACGCCTGTTGCCACCATCGCCACCATCGCCACGGCCGTCACCGGCGTCCCCGCCCCTCGGACCGCCGCGCGGGGCGGTCCCGTGCCGCGTCGCGGGCAGGAAGCGGAGGGCGGCCCAGGCGCAGACGCTCAGCCAGACCGTGGCGAACAGCCAGCCGGCGATGACGTCGGTGAACCAGTGCACCCCGAGGTAGGCGCGGCTCAGCCCCACCGCCACCGCCCAGCACCCGGCCACGGCCACCACCGGCCCGGCGGCCCGGCGGGAGTGGAGCAGCAGGGCGGCGGCGATCAGCCCCGCGGCCATGGCCGAGGTGGCGGTGTGGCCGGAGGGGAACGACCAGCCGTCGGCATGCGTGGCCCAGCCGTCGACGGGCGGCCGGGGCCGGGCGACCGCCGCCAGCACTCCGTACCGGACCGCCTGCCCGCAGGCCAGGACGGCCACCGCCGCGCCGGCCGCCCACAGCCGCCGCCGTCTGTCGCGCGCCGCCAGCCACCCGGCGAGGAAGGCCAGCAGATAGGGGACGGGGCCGGTGCCGGTGGCGGTGACCGCCCGGGCGGCGGCGACCCCGACGTCCGGACGGTGGGCGAGCGCCCAGGCGCGCACGTCGGCGTCGACGGGGAGCCCGTTCCCGCCGTGCCGGAGCACCAGCACCGCCGCCACGACGAACCCGAGCAGGGCGGCCCCGGCCGAGACCCCGGCACGATTGCCGCGTCCGCCGCTCACGCGCACCCCCTACGGGCAGCGGAGCCCTTAGGGGCCACGAGCCCCCGTAGGGGCCCGGCCCCCCTAGGGGATACCGGCCCCCTAGGGGACACCGATCCCTTAAGGGCCGGAAAACCCTTAAGGGCCGAGAAACCCTTACGGGACACAGGGGTGTCGGAGCCCTCACGGGACACCGGACGGCGGCGAGGCGCCGACGGACAGGGCATAGGGGCGGACAAAACTGCGGTCACCGCTGCGGTCCCTTCATCCTGCGAGCGCCTCAGGCTCTGGAGACGGTCCGGGGAGGAGGAAGGTTCCCACGCCCGGCGGACGGATCGACGACGCCGGGCCGACCGGCGGCGGGATCGGATCCGCGCATGCCCGGACGGGAAGAGCGCGAACGTGGTGGTGGCGACAACAGGTTCGGCAACCGCTCCCCGCACCCGAGCCGATCTTGCCAGCATGCCGGACATGAATCGTTTCACCGACAAGACGGTCCTGATCACCGGCGGCACCAGCGGCATCGGCCTCGCCACGGCCGGGCGCCTCCTCGACGAGGGCGCGCACGTGATCATCACCGGCCGCGACGACACCCGCCTCAAGGCCGCGACCGAGAAGCTCGGCGGGGACGCGGACCGCATCCTCGCCGTCCGCGCCGACGCCGCCTCCCCGGCCGAGCTCGACGCGCTGATGCGGCGCGTCGCATCCTGGCGCGGCGGCCTGGACGCCCTCTTCGCCAACGCGGGCGTCGGCATCTTCAAGCCCGCCGCGGAGCTGACCGAGAACGACGTCGACCGGATGCTGGACGTCAACGTCAAGGGCGTCTTCTACACCGTCCAAAAGGCGTTGCCGCTGCTGCGGAAGGGCGGCGCCGTGGTCCTCAACGCCTCCTGGACCCTGCACCGCGGCATGGCCGTCGCCTCCGTCTACTCGGCCGGCAAGGCGGCCGTGCACAACCTGGCCCGCACCCTCGGCGCCGACCTCGCGCCGCGCGGCATCCGCGTCAACTCCGTCAGCGCCGGCTTCATCGACACCGAGATGTACCGGGAGTCCGTCACGGACCCGGCCCAGCACGCCCGCAACGCCGCCGACGTGCCGCTCGGCACCCTCGGACGGCCGGAGGACATCGCGGCGGCGGTGGCGTTCCTCGCGTCGGACGACGCCGCCTACATCACCGGCCAGGACCTGATCGTCGACGGCGGCCTCGTCGGCTCGATCCCACAGCGCTGACCGGGCGCACGTCCGTCGGCCGTCACCGCCGAGCGTAAGGTGAGCCGCACACGACGTGAGGAAAGCGGAGCACAGGGTGAGCGGAACCATACGTTTGGCGCTGCTGGGACTTCCGGACACCGACGAAGAGGAACTGCGGGAGCTCAGCGGCCGGTTGCGCCGGACCCTCCTCGAACTGGACGTGGAGGACGTGCGGTCGCACCACGCCGACCATGAGGAGCCGGAGAGGACGAAGGGCGGCGAGCTGGTCACGGCGGGGATGCTCGTCGTCACGGCGGCGCCCTTCGTGCTGCGGCAGGCGGTCCGGCTCACGGACACCTGGCTGAAGAACCGGCCGGTGCGCGGCGTCAAGGTGGAGCTGGACGGCCGCACGATCGAACTGGGCAACGCCACCGCCGACGAACGCGAGCGCCTCCTCGACGCGTTCCTCGCCCACAGGCCGCGGCCGGACGACGACCGGGACGACCCCGAACCGGATCAGGGCACGACGCAGTGAAGCACGAGGCAACCGGTGAGGGCGGCCGCCGTGCCCTGCTCATCGGCGCGGGAGAGTACGAGGACGACAGGCTCAGCACGCTGCTCTCACCCGCGGCGGACTGCGCGGCGCTGGCCGAAGTCCTCAAGGACCCGGAGATCGGCGGTTTCGAAGTACAGGACCTGGTGGACACCGACAGGTCCCTGGTCGACCGCGCGATCGGCGACTTCTTCCGGCAGGCGGGACGGAACGACCTCCTGCTCCTGTACTTCTCCTGCCATGGGCTGGAGAGCAACGACAAGCTCTACTTCGCGCTCCGGCACACCGACCGGGACCAGCCCATCTTCACGGGAATCCCGGCCACCCTCGTCCGCGAGGCGATGGACGCGTGCCGGGCCCGGAGCATCGTCGTCATTCTCGACTGCTGCCACAGCGGCCTGTTCCCGCCCGGGGCCAAGGGTGAGGGAGCGGCGAGCTTCGAGAAGGCGCTGGCCGGCCACGGCCGGGTCGTGCTCACCGCGGGAACCGGAAACCAGCTTGCCTGGGAGGGCGACCATCCGGACGGTGGAGCGCCCGCTCTCTCGCGCTTCACCGGAGCGCTCGTCGCGGGCCTGCGCAGTGGCGCCGCCGATCTCAACGGTGACGGCCTCATCACGGTGTCGGAACTGCACACGTACGCCTGCGAGCAGGTGCACCGCGAGGGGCCGGGGCAGACCCCCAGCCTGGGTGGCCGGCTGCAGTACGACATAGCCCTGGCGAAAGTCCGGAAGAAGCCCCGGAAACGAGCCACGAGCGGCACCCGGGCCAACCGCCGGTCTCCGGCCGTCCGCCCCCAGCCCGTGTCGCCCTGGCGTGTCGCGGCGGCTTCGGGCCCCGCCGGGCAGCCCGTCCTGCACGACGGCCTCCTGATCGTTCAGGAGAAGAGCCTGCTGTACGTGATCGACGCCAAGTCCCATCGCCGATATCCCTTGATCCGGATGCGGCACACGGGGCCTCCCGCTTTCCACGGCGGTGCGGTGTACTTCCCGGGCCGCGGCGGTGCGCTTCAGGCCGTCGACCTCCGGACGGGCCGGCCGCGGCACGTCCGCCCCGTCAAGGTCCGCGACGGCTTCCTGACCGCGTCCGCCGACACGCTGTACGCGGCGGCTCCGGACACCACCCTCCGCGCCCTCGACCCGGAAACCGGGGCCGACCGCCGGCCGCCCTCTCCCACCGGGGCGCGGATGACCTGCGCACCCGTACGGGTCGCCGATGCCGTGCTCTACGTGACGAGCGCGCCGGGACCGGCGGACGCCGCCGAGGACCGCGTCGTGGCGGTCGGCGCGGCCACGGGGCGGCACATGTGGACCCGCTCGTTCGGGAGCCCCTTGGTCCCGGAGTGGTTCACCGCCACCGACCAGGGCCTCTACGTGGTCGAACGTGCCGGTCCCGAGCACCACATGGTCACCAGCCTCGACCCGGCGGACGGCGGTGAGCTCTGGACGTACGCGTCCGCGGCGCCCCTCGCCGCCGCCCCGGCCGCGGGGGAAGGGCGGGTGGTCCTCGGCGACACGGACGGCCGGCTCACCGTGCTCGACGGACGGTGCGGCGACGTGGCCTGGGAGAGGAAGACGGAAGGCAGGCTGCTCACCCCTGCCTTCTTCTCCGGTGACACCCTCCTCACCGCTGACCGTGCCGCGCGGCTCACCGCACGACGGCTCTCCACGGGCCGCAGGCTGGCCTGCAAGGAACTCCTCCTCAGCCCGGACCCCCGGAGCGGCCCGGCCGTCGGCGACGGCGTGCTGTACCTGACGGACAGCCGTGGAGACGTCCATGCCATGAGGGCCGACCTGAGATAGCCCGGCGGACAGCGCGCGTTTCGTATGCGTGGGGCCACGGTTCGTCGACGGTACGGAGCGGTCGCTGTGAGGCCGCGCATAGGGCCTCGATCACATACGGACTTCTTTAGTGCTGAGCACCGCCCAATTCCAGGGGCTTGTGAGGTCTTTCGAGGCTGCGTGAACGAAGCGGGGGAGTAGATCACAGTGCTTGTCGGGGTTTTTCCGGGCCGCTAACAATTACTGGACCGCACGGCGCCGTCCGACCGAGAACGGCGCTTTCGTTTGCGCCGGTTCCGGCTCCGTGCGGTGTCCCCGATCTGAGAGGTCCTGCTTCTGATGCGCTCCACTCACTCCGGCTATACCCGTCTGACCAAGGCCCACAAGTTCTCCGCCGCGGCGCTGACCGCCGCCGGTGCCGCCGCCGTGGCGTTCGGTGCCGCCTCGCACGCCGTGGCCGCGCCGGTGCCGGCGCCGGTCAAGCCGGTCGCGCAGAGCGTGGAGAGCTTCGCCCAGACGCAGGACGCCGAGCGGGCGCAGGCCACCGACAAG
>NZ_JBPQTX010000334.1:0-7406 GCF_051386555.1 Streptomyces sp. URMC 126 | reverse complement strand
GTTCGCCCTTGGGCGCGCACTTCAGCCCGTCCGGCGTTTGAGGACGAGCGGCGGAGCCGCGAAAGGGGGGTCTGGGGCGCAGCCCCAGGAAACGGCGAAAGGGCGGGGCTGGGGCCACTCACCCCACAGGCGCCACCGCGGACAGCAGCCGCCCCACCACCCCCACACCATCAAGCGTCAGCACCGACTCCGGATGGAACTGCACCCCGGCGAAGCCGGGCCCGCGCAGGGCGTGGACCTCGCGGGTCATGGCGTTCACCGCGACCTCGACGCCGTGCGCCCGCAGCTCCGCCGCGGCGGCGGCGTCGCACCGCGCCGTGAACGTGTTGTAGAAGCCCACCGTCTCCGGCACCCCGAAGAAGTCGATCCGTTCCTGGGCGCCCTGGAAGGGCACCGTCTTCCGGACGATGTCCAACCCCAGTTCGGCGGCGATGAGTTCATGGCCGAGGCAGACGCCGAGGACGCCGTGCCGGTGGCCGGCGAGGAGGTCGGCGGCCAGCCCGCGCAGCAGCCGCATGCGGGGGTCGCCGGAAGCGGACGGGTCGCCGGGGCCGGGGCCCAGGACGACCGGGCCCTCGTGGGCCAGGGCCGCCTCGCGCAGGCCGGGCTCGTCGAAGCGTCGGACGGTGACGGCGAGGCCCGAGGCCCGCAGCAGATGGGCGAGCATCGCCGTGAACGTGTCCTCGGCGTCGACGACGAGCGCGTGCCCGGACGCCGTACCCGAGGAGGACGGCTCGCGCATGCGGAGCCAGAAGGGCGCCAGGTCCGCCCGCCGCGCGTCGAGCGCCGCCCGGACCCGCGGGTCGTCGGCGAGCCGGGCGGAACCACCCGCGGCCGGGCGCCCGGCGGACGGCCGGACGCCGAGCGCCGCCAGCACGGCCGCCGCCTTCGCGTGCGTCTCGGCGACCTCGCCGCGCGGGTCGGAGTGCCGGACGAGGGTGGCGCCGACGGAGAGCCGCAGCCGGCCGTGCCGGTCGATGTCGGCGGTGCGGATGAGGATGGGGGAGTCGAGGGTGCGGGCGCCGCCCGCGTCCCGGCCGATGAGGGCGAGGGCGCCGGCGTAGTAGCCGCGCCCGCCGGCCTCGTGGCGGCGGATGACACGGCAGGCGTTCTCCACCGGCGACCCGGTGACCGTCGCCGCGAACATCGTCTCCTTCAGCACCTCCCGCACGTCCAGCGACGACCGTCCCCGCAGTTCGTACTCGGTGTGCGCGAGGTGCGCCATCTCGCGCAGCCGCGGGCCGATCACCACGCCGCCCATGTCGCCGACGGTGCACATCATCTTCAGCTCCTCGTCCACGACCATGGACAGCTCCTCCACCTCCTTGCGGTCGTGCAGGAAGGCCAGCAGCCCCTCGGCGGAGGGGCCCTCGGCCGGGTAGCGGTAGGTGCCGCTGATCGGGTTCATCACCACCGTGCCGCCGGACATCCGTACATGGACCTCCGGGCTGGCGCCCACCAGCGTCCGGTCACCGGTGTGGACGACGTACGTCCAGTACGCGCCGCGCTCGCCGGACAGCAGCCGGCGGAAGAGGGCGAGCGCGTCGGCCGCCGTGAAGCCGTGGATCTCCCCCTCGAAGGTGCGGCGGACGACGAAGTCGGCCCCCTCGCCGGTGCCGATCTCCTCCCGGACGACCCGCTCGACGGTCCGCGCGTACTCCTCGTCGTCGACGTCGAACGCGCCGCCCTCCACCCGCACCTCGTGCGCGGGCAGCGCGGCGAGGACGTCCGCGAGCGGCAGCTCGTACGTCTCCTCGGGGCGCAGGACGAGCAGCGGCGTCCCGTCGTCGTGGACCTCGAAGCCGCGCTCGCGCAACTGCCGGAACGGGACGAGGGCCAGCGCGTCGTGCGCCGGGCCGCCCGGCGCGGGCGGGCCGTCCGGCAGCGCGATGTCCGCCAGGCGGCCGGCCTCGGCGACCGGGCCGGTGAGCAGCTCGACGGTGTCCCCGGCCAGGCCGGGGGCGCGGCGGTGGAGCAGGGCGAAGGGCGGGTGGCCCGGGGCGGTAAGCCGGGCGATGAGGGCGGGGAGAGCGGGAGCGGTGTGGTGCACGGGGGGTCCTTCCGGTGGGGAGGAGGGACGGCCCGGGCCCGGAAACGCCGAAGGCCGCCCCTCGGGCGGCCTCGCGTCGGTTGGGTACGCGCAGTCAGTGGGCCGCCGGATGAGCGGTCCACCACCAGTTCTGGTCGCTGTACGCGTACATGCCGCGCACCCTACCGCACGGCCTACCGGATGGCGGAGTCCTTCGTCTCAGAGTCCGGTCCTCCGGATGGACCGGCGCCCGCACCCCGTAATGTGGGGACTGTGACCGTGAACGCTGAAATCCACGCCGGTGGCAACACCTGGCGCTCCCTGCCCGCGGCGCAGCAGCCTGAGTGGCCGGACCCCGAGGCTCTGCGCGATGTGATCGCCGACCTCGAGTCCTATCCTCCCCTCGTCTTCGCCGGTGAGTGCGACCAGCTGCGCCAGCGCCTGGCCGCGGTGGCCCGTGGCGAGGCGTTCCTGCTCCAGGGCGGCGACTGCGCCGAGGCGTTCGACGCGGTCGGCGCGGACCAGATCCGCAACAAGCTCAAGACGCTGCTCCAGATGGGCGCGGTGCTCACGTACGCCGGTTCCGTGCCGGTCGTGAAGGTCGGCCGGATCGCCGGCCAGTACAGCAAGCCGCGTTCGAAGCCGACCGAGACCCGGGACGGCGTGACCCTGCCGACCTACCGGGGCGACTCGGTCAACGGCTTCGCCTTCACCCCGGAGGCCCGGACCCCGGACCCGCAGCGGCTGAAGCGGATGTACCAGGCGTCGGCGTCCACGCTGAACCTGGTGCGCGCCTTCACCACCGGCGGCTACGCGGACCTGCGCCAGGTGCACGCCTGGAACCAGGACTTCGTCCGCTCCTCGCCCTCCGGCCAGCGCTACGAGCAGCTGGCGCGGGAAATCGACCGGGCGATGAACTTCATGAACGCCTGCGGGGTGGACCCGGAGGAGTTCAAGACCGTCGAGTTCTACGCCTCGCACGAGGCGCTGATCCTGGACTACGAGTCGGCGCTGACCCGCGTCGACTCGCGGACCGGGCGGCTGTACGACGTGTCGGGCCACATGGTCTGGATCGGCGAGCGCACCCGGCAGCTGGACGGGGCGCACATCGAGTTCGCGTCGAAGATCCGCAACCCGATCGGCGTCAAGCTGGGTCCGACGACCACCCCCGAGGAGGCGCTGACCCTCATCGAGCGGCTGGACCCGGAGCGCGAGCCGGGCCGGCTGACGTTCATCACCCGGATGGGCGCGGACAAGATCCGCGACAAGCTGCCCACCCTGGTGGAGAAGGTCACGGCCTCCGGCGCCCAGGTGGCGTGGGTCTCCGACCCGATGCACGGCAACACCTTCGAGGCGGCCTCGGGCCACAAGACCCGCCGCTTCGACGACGTGCTGGACGAGGTCAAGGGCTTCTTCGAGGTCCACAAGGCGCTCGGCACCCACCCGGGCGGCATCCACGTCGAGCTCACCGGTGACGACGTCACCGAGTGCGTGGGCGGCGGCGACGAGATCTTCGTCGACGACCTCCACCAGCGGTACGAGACGGCCTGCGACCCGCGGCTCAACCGCAGTCAGTCGCTGGACCTGGCTTTCCTGGTCGCGGAGATGTACCGGGACCAGTAAGGGCCGATGAGCCGGTGTACGCGCCGGTGAGCCGGCGTATGTGAGGGGCGCGGATCTGTGATCCGCGCCCCTCCGCGTACCCGCGCGTTGTCGCCGCCGGAGCGGTGCGGGTAAGGTAAGGGTTACCTTCCTTTTTGATCTTCTCCTTCGGCGAGGCGGTGACCGCGTGTACGTCTGCTCGTGCTTCGGCATCACGGAGCAGCAGGTGCGTGAGCACGCGGAGAACGGCGCGTGCACGCCCCGGCAGATCGCGTCCGCGACCAAGGCCGGCACGGACTGCGGCAGCTGCGTGCGGCGCGTCCAAGCCCTGCTCGGGCGGGGCGCCTGCCCGCGGCGGGAGCTGGTGGACCGGGGCTCCCGGGATCCGCTGGGCGCCGACGCGAACGAGCTGCTGCCGTCGGCGGGGCCGACGGGGTCGTCTGCTTCCTTCGCTCCGTCCGTGCCGTCCGTGCCGCCGGTCGTGCCGCCCGCGGACGGGATCGCCCGCGCGGCCTGACCGACCCGGGGCCGCGGCCCCTAGTGCGCCTCGCCGCTCGACTGCTCGATGAACTGCGCCAGGTACAGCGGCTCGCCCAGCTTCTCGATCAGCTCCAGCTGGGTGTCGAGGTAGTCGATGTGGTCCTCCTCGTCCGCGAGGATCGACTCGAAGATGTTGGCCGAGGTGATGTCGCCCTTGGCCCGCATCACCTCCACCCCGCGCCGGAGGCGGTCGATCGCCTCCACCTCGACCTGCCGGTCGGCCTGGAACATCTCCGTGATCGTCTGGCCGACGCGGACGTGGAAGAGGCGCTGGTAGTTGGGCAGCCCCTCCAGGAAGATGATCCGGTCCGTGAGGACCTCGGCGTGCCGCATCTCGTCGAACGACTCCGCCCGCGTGTGTTCCGCGATCTTGGTCCAGCCGTGGTGTTCCTGCATCTTCGCGTGCAGGAAGTACTGGTTGATGGCGGTCAGCTCGCCCGTCAGCTGTTCGTTGAGGAATTCGATGATCTCCGGGTCGCCCTGCATCGCGCGGGCTCCTTCCCAAGCTCATACCGGCAGGATGCGCGCATCCTCGCACCGGCCTCCCGGACCGTCCAGTAAGTGCACACTTAGTGGGAGTTGTCCTGACAGGGGACGGCCCCCGGTCACCGGCATCGGCCGGGGTCTGACACCATGGAGGCATGGGTCAGTCGGAAAGCCGCAAAGGGGAACATCTCCAGCTGCCTCCGGGGCAGCGTCTCCAGCGTGGCTGGCCGGTGACCCACTACGGGCCCGTGCCGCGGTTCCGCCCGGACCGCTGGGAGTTCCGGGTCTTCGGCGCGACCGCCGACGGCGACAAGCGCTGCTGGACGCACGAGGAGTTCTCGGCCCTGCCGTACACCACGGTGGTCGCCGACCTGCACTGCGTCACCAAGTACAGCGTCCTCGACGCCGAGTGGGGCGGCGTCGCCACCCGTACGATTCTCGAACTCGCCCCTCCCGCCCCGGACGTCACCCATGTGATGGTCTGGGCCGAGTACGGCTACAGCTCCAACCTGCGGCTCTCCGACTTCGCCTCCGAGCGGTCGATCTTCGCCACGCACAAGGACGGTGAGCTGCTCACCGCCGAACACGGCTTCCCGGTGCGGCTCGCGGTGCCGCATCTGTACGCGTGGAAGGGGCCGAAGTGGGTGCGGGGGGTGGAGTACATGACCGCGGACCGGCGGGGGTTCTGGGAGGAGCGCGGGTACCACAACATCGGGGATCCGTGGCGGGAGCAGCGGTACTCGTATCAGGAGCGGCCGGGGGACGGGCCCGAGCTTTAGGGTGCGCCTGCGGCGGGGGTGTGCCCCGGTCCCGCCCTCTCACCGTTTCCTGGGGGCAAGCCCCCAGACCCCCTGTCGCGGCTTCGCCGCTCGTCCTCAAACGCCGGACAGGCTTGATATAGCCGGTCCGGCGTTTGAGGGCAGCGCCGTAGGGCGCTTCGGGGGTGCGGGGGCTCAGCCCCGCAACTCCTTCAGCCGGGCCACATCCGCCGCGTGCCCCTCCTTGCCGCCCGGCGTCTCGATCGTGAGCGGCACACCCGCCGTCTCCGGGTGAGTGAAAAGCTCCGCGAACGGCTCGGCCCCGATATGGCCGGAGCCGATGTTCTCGTGCCGGTCCTTGTGCGCCCCCACGACGTCCTTGGAATCGTTCGCATGGATGAGGCCGAGCCGCCCCGGCCCGACGACCGAGACCAGCTCGTCGAGCGCCGCCTTCATGCCGCCGGGCGCGGCCAGATCGTGGCCCGCCGCGAAGAGGTGGCAGGTGTCCAGGCAGACGCCGAGCTTGGGGTGGTGGTCCAGTACGTCGAAGTACGGGCCCAGGTCGGCGATCCAGGAGCAGAGCGAGGCGCCCTGCCCGGCCGTCGGCTCCAGCAGGAGGCGCGGGTCCTCGTCGTCCGTGAGCTCGTCGAGGAGGGGGAGCAGCCGCTCGCCGACCTGGGCGAGGGCTTCGGCGCGGGGGCGGCCGCCGGTGGCGGCGCCGGTGTGGACGACGACGCCCCGGGCGCCGATTTGCCGGCCCCGGCGCAGGGAGTGCCGCAGCGAGTCGACGGACCGCTCGGCGGTCGCCTCGGTGTGGGAGCCGAAGTTGATCAGGTACGGCGCGTGGACGTACACCGGCAGGCCGGCCTCCGCGCAGCCCGCGCGGAACTCCTCGTCCTGCGCCGGGCTGCCGGGCGGGGTCGCCCAGCCGCGCGGGTTGGCGACGAAGACCTGTACGGCCTCGGCGCCGATCTCGCGCGCGTACGGCAGGCCGGTGCGGGCCAGGCCGCCGGCCACCGGGATGTGGCCGCCGACGGGGTTGCGGGGTATGCCCGCCATCACAGTGCTCCCTTGAGGCGGATGGTGATCGTGTCGCCGCGGGCGGCCTTGTCGCCGGCGCGCACGGACTGGCTCTCCACGGAGTCCTTGGGGAAGAAGAACGGCCGGTCCACCCGGACCTCGAAGCCCGCGGCGGTCAGGATCCGCTTGGCCTCCGCCTCGCTCTTCCCGGTGACGTCCGGGACGGTGAGCATCTCCTTGCCCTTGGACAGGGTGACGGTCACGGAGTCGCCCTTGGCCGCCTGCACGCCCCGGGCGGGGGACTGCTCGGCGACGGAGCCCTTGTCCCGGTCGGAGTACACCTGCGCGTCCGAGACCCTGATCCGCAGGCCCGCGTCGCTCAGCAGGGACTCGGCGTCGTCGGGCGACAGGCCGGACACGTCCGGCACCTCGACCGGCTCGCCCTTGCTGACGATCAGCGACACCGGGGAGTCGGGACGGCGCTCGTCACCGCCCCGGGGGTCGCTGGAGAGCACCTCGCCCTGCGGGGTCTCGTCGCTGAACTGCGTCCGGACGTCCCCGACCGTCAGACCCGCCTGGGTGATCCGCTTCTTCGCCTCGTCCAGCCGCATGCCGACGACGTTGGGGACCTCGGCCCGCTCCGGGCCGCGGGAGACGACCACGGTCACCCGGCCGGTGTTGCGGATGCGCTCGCCTGGCTTGGGGTCGGTGGACATCACATGGCCGCGCTCGACGGTGTCGCTGAACTCGGGGCGCACGCGCACCTTGAGGCCGGCCTTGTCCAGCTTCTTCTCCGCCTGCTCCTGGGTCAGGTCCAGGACGGCGGGGACGGACGTGAACTGGCCGGAGTTGATGTACCACACGCCGGTGCCGGCCAGCAGGGCCAGCAGCACGCCGGCCACCACCAGCACCGCGCGCCGCGGCCTGCGCCGCAGGGCGGCGAACCGCCGGGGGCGGGCCGGGGGCTCGGG
>NZ_JBPQTX010000333.1:0-7423 GCF_051386555.1 Streptomyces sp. URMC 126 | reverse complement strand
GTGGGGCGGGGAGCGCGGTGACGCGGTCCCCGCCCCACGGTGTTCCCGGGGCGGTGACGCCGGCCCGGATCAGCCGAAGACGGCGAGGATCTTCGCCCGGCCGCCCTGGTTCTCGACCAGCGCGAGGAAGGTCCCGTCCGGGCCGAAGACGGCGACCGGCCCGGTGGTCTCGAAGAGCGGCATGCGCACCCGGACGCCGTTGCCGAGCAGCTTCGCCTGCTCCTCGGTGACGTCCCAGCGGGTGAACGCGGCGGAGACCGCGTCCGCGACGGGCATCACGGCCAGCTCCTCCTGGAGCTGGTCCAGCGTGCGCGCCTCGCTTATCCCGTAGGGGCCGACCCGGGTGCGCCGCAGCGCCGTGAGGTGACCGCCGACGCCGGTGTCCGCGCCCAGGTCGCGCGCCAGGGCGCGGACGTAGGTGCCGGACGAGCAGACCACGGAGACCAGCACGTCCTGCACCGGGGTGCCGTCCTCGGCCTCCGCCGGGTGCACGGCGTGCACGGTGAAGGACGAGACCGTCACCGGGCGGGCGGGGATCTCGAAGTCCTCGCCCTCGCGCGCCCGCTTGTACGAGCGCTTGCCGTCGATCTTGATCGCGCTGACCTTGGACGGGACCTGCATGATGGCCCCGGTCAGCTTGGCCACCCCGGCGTCGATCGCCTCGCGGGTGACCCCGGAGGCGTCGGCGGACGAGGTGATCTCGCCCTCGGCGTCGTCCGTCACGGTGTTCTGGCCGAGCCGGATGGTGGCCACGTACTCCTTCTCGGTCAGCGCGAGGTGACCGAGGAGCTTGGTGGCCCGCTCGACGCCGAGGACGAGCACGCCGGTCGCCATCGGGTCCAGCGTTCCGGCGTGCCCGACGCGGCGGGTCTTCGCCATGCCGCGCATCTTGGCGACGACGTCGTGCGAGGTGAAGCCGGCCGGCTTGTCGACGATGACGAGACCGTCGGGGCCGGGCGGAGACTTGCGCTTCATGCGGAGGCGCCACCCTCGGCGGCCCCGTTGTCGTCGTCCTCGCCCGGCTTGCGGTACGGGTCCGCCTCGCCGGCGTAGTCCTTGCCCGAGGCCTCCTGGCGCACCCTGGCGTCCAGGTCGCGGGCCCGGTCGAGGAGGTCCTCGATGGTCCGGGCGTTCTCCGGCAGGGCGTCCGGCACGAAGGTCAGGGTGGGCGTGAACTTGATGCCCGCCGCCTTGCCGACCGCGGAGCGGAGCATGCCCTTGGCGCTCTCCAGTCCGGCGGCGGCGCCGGCGCGCTCCTCGTCGTCCCCGTAGACCGTGTAGAAGACCGTAGCCTCCCGCAGGTCGCCGGTGACCCGGGTGTCCGTGATGGTCACGTGGCTGCCGAGCCGCGGGTCCTTGATGCCGCGCTGCAGCTTCTGGGCCACCACCTCCCGGATGAGGTCCGCCAGCTTCTTAGCCCGCGCATTGTCGGCCACTGGTCCGTCTCCTTCTTGGTGTTTCAGTCGTCGTGCTCGCCGTGGAACCGCCGCCGCGCGGACAGCAGGTCCACTTCGGGACGTGCGGCGACCCAGCGCTCGCAGCGGTCCAGTAGGTCCGTGAGGTGCCCCATGTCGCCGGAGACCGCCGCCAGGCCGATGGTGGCCCTGCGGTAGAGGTCCTGATCGCCGACCTCCGCCACGCTCACCGCGTACTTGCGGTGCAGCTCGGCGACGATCGGGCGGACGACGGAGCGCTTCTCCTTCAGCGACCGTACGTCGCCGAGGAGGAGGTCGAAGGACAGCGTCCCTACATACATGGAGTGCGGGTTCATGCCACCCGTGGGGCCTTCGGCATCCGTAGTTGTGTACGGCTCATTCGAAACCGTACACGCAACGGCCGGGGCCGATCGACGGGATATTCCCCGCCGACCGGCCCCAGGAGCTGCGGTGATCAGCCTCGCGGCTTCTCGCGCATCTCGTACGTCGCGATGACGTCGTCGATCTTGATGTCGTTGAAGTTTCCGAGGTTGATACCGCCCTCGAAGCCCTCGCGGATCTCGGTGACGTCGTCCTTGAAGCGACGCAGACCGACGATGGTGAGGTCCTCGGCCACGACCTTGCCGTCGCGGATGAGGCGCGCCTTGGTGTTGCGCTTGACCTCGCCGGAGCGGATGAGGACACCCGCGATGTTGCCCAGCTTGGACGAGCGGAAGATCTCGCGGATCTCCGCCGTACCGAGCTCGACCTCTTCGTACTCCGGCTTCAGCATGCCCTTCAGGGCCGCCTCGATCTCCTCGATCGCCTGGTAGATGACCGAGTAGTACCGGACGTCGACGCCTTCGCGCTCGGCCATCTGGGTGGCACGGCCCTCGGCGCGGACGTTGAAGCCGATGACGATCGCGTCGGAGCCGGACGCCAGGTTGATGTCGGACTCGGTGACCGCACCCACGCCGCGGTGCAGCACGCGGATGTCGACCTCCTCGCCCACATCGAGCTGGAGCAGCGAGGACTCGAGAGCCTCGACCGAACCGGACGCGTCGCCCTTGATGATGAGGTTGAGCTGCTGGATCTCGCCGGCCTTGAGCACCTTGTCGAGGTCCTCGAGGGACACCCGGCGGGTGCGCTTGGCGAAGGCCGCGTTGCGCTCGCGCGCCGCGCGCTTCTCGGCGATCTGGCGGGCCGTGCGGTCCTCGTCGACGACGAGGAAGTTGTCGCCGGCGCCCGGGACGTTGGTCAGACCGAGGACGAGGACCGGGGTCGACGGACCCGCCTCCTCCACGTTCTGGCCCTTGTCGTCGAGCATGGCCCGCACGCGGCCGTAGGCGTCGCCCGCGACCATCGTGTCGCCGACGCGGAGGGTACCGCGCTGGACGAGGACGGTGGCCACGGCGCCGCGGCCGCGGTCGAGGTGGGCCTCGATCGCGATGCCCTGCGCGTCCTGCTCCGCGTTGGCGCGCAGGTCGAGCGCGGCGTCGGCGGTGAGGACGACGGCCTCGAGCAGCTTGTCGATGTTCAGACCCTGCTTGGCGGAGATGTCGACGAACATCGTGTCGCCGCCGTACTCCTCGGCCACCAGGCCGAACTCGGTCAGCTGACCGCGCACCTTGGTCGGGTCCGCGCCCTCGACGTCGATCTTGTTGACCGCGACCACGATCGGCACGTCGGCCGCCTTGGCGTGGTTCAGGGCCTCGATCGTCTGCGGCATGACACCGTCGTTGGCCGCCACCACGAGGATCGCGATGTCGGTCGACTTCGCACCGCGGGCACGCATGGCGGTGAACGCCTCGTGACCCGGGGTGTCGATGAAGGTGATCTTGCGCTCTTCGTCGTTGACCTCGGTCGCGACCTGGTAGGCACCGATGTGCTGGGTGATGCCGCCGGCCTCGCCCGCGACCACGTTGGTCTTGCGGATCGCGTCGAGCAGTCGCGTCTTACCGTGGTCGACGTGACCCATGACGGTCACGACCGGCGGACGCGCGACGAGCATCTCCTCGCCGCCCTCGTTCTCACCGAACTCGATGTCGAACGACTCGAGGAGCTCGCGGTCCTCCTCCTCGGGGCTGACGATCTGAACCGTGTAGTTCATCTCGTCGCCGAGGAGCGTCAGCGTCTCGTCGGACACCGACTGCGTGGCCGTGACCATCTCGCCGAGGTTCATCATCACGGCGACGAGCGACGCCGGGTTGGCGCCGATCTTCTCCGCGAAGTCGGTGAGGGAGGCACCACGCGACAGGCGAATGGTCTCGCCGTTGCCGCGCGGCAGCATCACGCCGCCCACGGACGGGGCCTGCATGGCCTCGTACTCCTGGCGCCGCTGACGCTTGGACTTGCGGCCACGACGGGCCGGACCGCCGGGACGGCCGAACGCGCCCTGCGTGCCACCACGGGCACCGGGACCGCCCGGACGCCCGCCGAAGCCGGGACGACCGCCGCCGAAGCCGCCGCCGCCACCGGGGCCACCGCCACCGGGACGGCCGGCGAAGCCGCCGCCACCCGGACGACCGCCGCCGCCGGGACCGGCCGGACGGCCGGCGAAGCCCGGACGGGCACCGCCGCCACCGGGACGACCGGCACCGCCACCGGGACCACGGCCACCGCCGGGGCCCGGACGCGGGCCGGCGGCCGGACGCTGCGGCATCATGCCGGGGTTCGGACGGTTGCCCGCCGGGCCGGGACGCGGGGCGCCGCCGGGAGCCTGCGGACGGGGCATGCCGCCGGGGGTCGGACGCGGAGCGCCGCCCTGGCCCTGGGGCCGGGGAGCGCCGCCGGGGCCGCCCTGCGGACGCGGAGCGCCGCCGGGACCGGCCGGACCGCCACCGGGGCGGGGTGCCTGCGGGCGCGGGGCCTGCGGGCGGGCCATGCCGGTGGAGCCACCGGAGGTGAAGGGGTTGTTGCCCGGACGGGGACCGGCCGGACGACCGCCGGGACGGGCACCGCCCTGACCCGGACGGGGGGCACGCTGGCCCTGGCCGCCGTCACGCTGCTGACCCGCCGGGCCCGGACGGGCGCCGGGGCGCGGGCCGGGAGCACCCGGACGCGGGGCGCCCGGAGTGGGCGCGCCCGGCTTCGCGGGGGCCGCCTTGCGCGGCGCCGCGGGCTTGGCAGCGGACTTGCCGGCGTTGCCGCCGGGCCCCTGCAGCGCGTCAGTCAGTTTACGGACGACCGGCGCCTCGATCGTCGAGGACGCCGAACGGACGAATTCACCAAGTTCTTGGAGCTTGGCCATGACGACCTTGCTCTCCACTCCGAACTCCTTGGCGAGTTCGTATACCCGGACCTTAGCCACTTCGCTCCTTCTAGGTCCGGGTTGTCAACCGGACCGTCGCTACTTCATGGGCGTACTCATCGCGTACTCATCGAGTGCTCATCGCAATCTCGACCTACTTCCAAATCGCGAGGTACCTGACCGCACGGGTACCGGGTACCCGTGCCTGGGACATCCCCACTGACGTGGGGCCTAACTCTTCACCGCGGCGGTGCCGCTGCGATCCGCTCGATGTGACGGCGCAGTTCCGCGGTGTCCAGCGGTCCCGGGCTTTTGAAGGCCCGAGGGAACGCTCGGCGGCGGACCGCCAGGTCGAGACAGACCAGTGTGGGGTGCACGGAGGCACCCCGGCCGGGCAGCGTACCGCGAGGATCGGGGACGCAGGCGCCCTCGATCAGCACGATCCGCAGCAGATCGCCCTTGGCCGCTCGCTCCCGGCACCCCACACAGGTGCGCTGAGGGCATGCGCGGGCATGCGTCCGGCCAGACACTGGTTAAGTCTACCTCCCCGAGCCGCGCTCACCCCTTTGGGGCACAGATCGGCTCCGTATGCTTTTTGACTCGTGGTGCGGAGCGGCGGTCCGACGAGGGCCGAGCGCCGGGGGCACGCCGCGCCGGCACCGGCGCCGACTTCGCGCCGCGCGCCCCCGAATGCTTCCGTCTCCCGGCGCTTACTCCGGCTTGTCCTGCTGCTCGGTGTGCTCGGTGTCCGGCCGGATGTCGATCCGCCAGCCGGTGAGCCGCGCGGCCAGGCGGGCGTTCTGCCCCTCCTTGCCGATGGCGAGCGACAGCTGGTAGTCCGGCACGGTCACCCGGGCCGAGCGGGCGGCGAGGTCCACGACCTCGACCTTGCTCACCCGGGCGGGGGACAGCGCGTGGGCGACGAGCTCCGCCGGGTCGTCCGACCAGTCGACGATGTCGATCTTCTCGCCGTTGAGTTCGGCCATCACCGCGCGGACGCGGCCGCCCATCGGGCCGATGCAGGCGCCCTTGGCGTTCAGCCCGGAGCGGGTCGAACGGACGGCGATCTTGGTGCGGTGACCGGCCTCGCGGGCGATGGCGGCGATCTCCACCGAACCGTCGGCGATCTCCGGGACCTCCATGGCGAAGAGCTTCTTCACCAGGTTGGGGTGGGTCCGGGAGAGCGTCACGGACGGGCCGCGGACGCCCTTGGCGACCCGCACCACGTAGGTGCGCAGCCGGGTGCCGTGCGTGTAGTCCTCGCCGGGGACCTGCTCCTGCACGGGCAGGATGGCCTCCAGCTTGCCGATGTCGACCAGGACGTTCTTGGGGTCCTTGCCCTGCTGGACGACGCCGGCGACGACGTCGCCCTCACGGCCCGCGAACTCACCGAAAGTGATCTCGTCCTCGGCGTCGCGCAGACGCTGGAGGATGACCTGCTTGGCGGTGGTCGCGGCGATCCGGCCGAAGCCGGACGGGGTGTCGTCGAACTCGCGGGGCTCCTGGCCCTCGGCGAGGTCCTGCGGGTCCTCCTTGGCCCAGACCGTGACGTGGCCGGTGGACCGGTCCAGCTCCACACGGGCCCGGCGGCGGCTTCCCTCGGTGCGGTGGTACGCGATGAGGAGGGCCGACTCGATCGCCTCGACCAGCAGGTCGAAGGAGATCTCCTTCTCTCGCACCAGGCCCCGCAGGGCACTCATGTCGATGTCCACGGCTACGCCTCCTCTTGGTTCTCGTCGGTCTCTGCTGCGGCCTGGGCGGCCCCCGCACCGGACGGTCGGTTGAACTCGATCTCCACGCGGGCCTTCGCGATCTCGTCGAAGGCCAGCCGCCGGGCGGTGGGCTTGCGCCCCTTCACGCCCGGTACTTCCACATCCAGTCCCTCGTCGTCGACGGCGACGATCCGCGCGACCAGTTCGCCGCCCGCGGTGAGCCGGGCCCTCATCAGCCGGCCGGTCGCCCGGACGTAGTGCCGGTGCTCGGTGAGGGGGCGCTCGGCGCCGGGGGAGGTGACCTCCAGGACGTACGGGGCGCCGCCCATGACGTCGCTCTCGTCGAGCTTCGCGGAGATCTCCCTGCTCAGCTCGGCGCACTCGTCCAGCTGGACGCCCTCGTCGGAGTCGACCACGATGCGCAGCACACGCCGTTTGCCGGCCGGCGTCACGTCGACCTCTTCCAGATCCAGCTCCCGTGCGCTGACGAGAGGGGCGAGCAGCTCGCGGAGCCGCTCGCTCTGGGTGGTGCTCATCCGGGTGACTCCTCGGCCGCGTGTGCTGTTGTGGGAAAGTCGCGTGTCTGGTCAAAGCCTATCCGTTCCGGCACCCGGCTGACGATTCGGTGCCTCGTCCGCGGTGGACCCGCCGGGCGCCGGTACGCTCACGAACGGTGATCACGACCTCTGGTCCCGCGACGGTGTCCCGACGACCACCGGCAGGAAGTGGAACGTGGCGTTCACGACGACGGCGGGGGCCCGCGGCGGCCCGCGCAGGCGCGCGTTGCTGACGGGCGCGGCGGTACTGCTGGGCGGCGCGCCGCTGTTCACGGCCTGCGCCGGCGGACCGGAGGACGACGACCGGGCCCGCGCCGGGGCACGACTCCGGGCCGAGGCCGGCCGGGCGTCGGCGGCGCTGCTCGCGCGCTACGACGCCACGCTGGCCGCGCACGGCGGCCTGGCCCCCCGGCTGCGCCCGCTGCGGGCCGAAACCCTGCGCCACGCCGAGGCGTTCGGCGCCGGCCCCTCCGCCCCTCCCCCAGGGGC
>NZ_JBPQTX010000332.1:0-7526 GCF_051386555.1 Streptomyces sp. URMC 126 | reverse complement strand
CGCCCCGCACCCCCCTGGTACGCCACCGCCGACGACGTCCGCCGCCCCATCCGGGGCTTCACGTCCGACGCGGCCGTCGCCCCCGGCGAGTCCGTGGCCTTCCGGGTCACCGTGGAGCCCCCGCGGCCGTTCACCGTCGAGGTGTACCGGGTGGGCCACTACGCGGGCCACGGCGCCGCGCGGATGGCCGTCAGCCCGTGGCTGGACGGGCTGACGCAGCCGCCGCCGCTGGTCGCGGACCGGGCCGTGTCCTGCCACCACTGGTGGATCTCCTGGCGGCTGGACGTCCCCCCGCACTGGCCGCCCGGCGCCTACGTCGCCGTCCTGGCCACGGCCGACGGGCAGCGGTCGCACGTGCCGTTCACCGTCCGCGACGGCACCGCCGCCGACCTGCTGATCGTCCTCCCGGACCTCACCTGGCAGGCGCACAACGTCTACCCGGAGGACGGCCGCACCGGCGCCGGCCTGCGGCACGCGTGGAACGAGCGCGGCCGGCTGCTCGGCGAGGAGGGCGCGGCCGTCACCGTCAGCGCCGACCGCCCGTACGCGGGCACGGGCCTGCCGCCCGACATCGGCCATGTCTACGACGTCATCCGCTGGGCCGAGCGCTACGGTTACGACCTCGGCTACGCCCACGCCACCGATCTGCACGCCGGCCGCGTCGACCCCACCCGCTACCGCGGCCTGGTCTTCCCCGGCCCGGACCGGTACTGGTCCGCACCGCTGCGCAACGCCGTCGAGACCGCCCGCGACGCCGGCACCTCGCTCGTCTTCCTCGGCGCCGCCGCCCTGGCCCGGCAGGTCGGGACGGCACCCTCGCCGGCCGGCCCCGACCGGCTGCTGACCTGCCGCAGACAGCGCGCCGGGGGCCGCCCGGCCCCCTGGCGCGACACCGCGCCCGAGCAGCAGCTCCTCGGCATCCAGCACGTCGGCCGCGTCCCCCGCCCCGCCCCCCTCGTCGTCCGCAACACCGACCACTGGCTGTGGGAGTGCACCGGCGCCGCCGAGGGCGACGAACTGCCCGGCCTGGTCGCGGGCGACGCCGACCGCTACCACCCGCGCACCGCCCTCCCCCCGCACACCGAACGGATCCTGCTCGCCCACTCCCCGTACCGGGACGCCGACGGCGTCCGCCGCCACCAGGAGACCTCGCTCTACCGGGCGCCCGGCGGCGCCCTGGTCTTCGCCTCCGGCACCTCCGGCTGGGCGCCCGCCCTGGACCGGCCCGGCCACATCGACCCACGCGTCCAGCGCGCCACCGCCAACCTCCTGGACCACATCTGCAAACGCGCCTGACCCCCACTCCGAGCGGGCAGGCGCATACGGCAGAATCAAGGCGTTTGGACAAACCACCAGGAGGACGCGTGTCCGGATTCGTCGAGAAGCCCGAACCGGTCGAGGTGCCGGGCCTTGTGCATCTGCACACCGGCAAGGTGCGCGACCTCTACCGCGACGGGGAAGGCCGGCTGGTGATGGTCGCCAGCGACCGCATGTCCGCCTACGACTGGGTGCTGCCCACGGAGATCCCCGACAAGGGCCGCATCCTCACCCAGCTGTCCCTGTGGTGGTTCGACCGGCTCACCGACCTCGTCCCCCACCACGTCCTCTCCACCGAGCTGCCGCCCGGCGCCCCCGCCGACTGGGAGGGCCGCACGCTCGTCTGCCGCTCCCTCGACATGCTCCCCGTCGAGTGCGTGGCCCGCGGCCACCTCGCCGGCTCGGGGCTGCGCGAGTACGAGCAGACCCGCACCGTCTGCGGCCTCGCCCTCCCCGAGGGCCTGACCGACGGCGCCGAACTCCCCTCGCCGATCTTCACCCCGGCCACCAAGGCCGAGGTCGGCGAGCACGACGAGAACGTCTCCTACGAGGAGGTGGCCCGCCGCGTCGGCGCCGAGACGGCCGCCGAGCTCCGCCAGATCACCCTCGCCGTCTACGACCGGGCCCGCGGCATCGCCCGCGATCGGGGCATCGTCCTCGCCGACACCAAGTTCGAGTTCGGCCGGGCGGAGGACGGCGAGCTGGTGCTCGCGGACGAGGTCCTGACCCCCGACTCCTCCCGCTTCTGGCCCGCAGACCAGTGGCAGCCGGGCCGCCCGCAGCCCTCGTTCGACAAGCAGTACATCCGCGACTGGCTCACCTCGCCGGCCGCCGGCTGGGACCGGCACGGCGAACTGCCGCCGCCCGCGCTGCCGGACGACGTCGTCGAGCAGACGCGCGCCCGGTACGTGGAGGCGTACGAGCGGCTGACGCTCACCCGCTGGACGTGACGACGGGGGAGGGCGGGCCGGCGGCGGCATGAGGGGCTCGGCCGAGTCCTAAGAGACCTCCGAGTCCTAAGAGGTCTCCGAGTCCTAAGAGACCTCTCAGAAACCCTCTGCCACAGTGGGGCATCATGGCCGCTCCTGTCCCTCCTGCCAGTCACGGCAGCCACTCCGTCCCCGTCGGCCCCGCCGTGCTCGTCGTCGACGACGACCCCGAGGTCCGTGCCGCCGTCGTCGACGGCCTGGCCGTCGAGGGCTACGACGTCCGGTCCGCCGCCGACGGGCTCGCGGCGCTCTCCGCGGTGGCCGCCGCCCCGCCCGCCGCGATCGTCCTCGACCTCGCCATGCCCGTGCTCGACGGCCTCGCCGTCTGCCGCCGGCTGCGCGAACTCGGCGACCGCACGCCGATCCTCGTGCTCACGGCCCGGGACGCCGTCTCCGACCGGGTCGCGGGTCTCGACGCCGGAGCCGACGACTACCTCGTCAAACCGTTCGCCCTGGACGAGCTGCTGGCCAGGCTGCGCGCCCTGCTGCGCCGCGCCACCCCCGCCCCGGCCGGCGGCACCGACGCCCGCGCGGGCACGGCCGGCCTGCTGACGTACGGCGACCTCACCGTGGACCCCGCCACCCGCACCGGCGCCCGCGGCGGAGTGCCCCTGGAGTTCACCCGCACCGAGTTCACCCTGCTGGAACTGTTCCTCCGCAACCCGGGCCAGGTGCTGCCCCGCGACACCATCCAGCAGCACGTCTGGGGCACCGACTTCGGCCCCGAGTCCAACTCGCTCTCCGTCTACGTCGGTTACCTCCGCCGCAAACTGGAGACGGGCGGCGCGCCCCGCCTGCTGCACACCGTGCACGGCATCGGCTACCGGCTGGCCGAACAGTGATCCCCAACCCGTTCCGCCGCCGCCCGCTCCGCACCCGGCTGGCCGTCGTCACCTCCGCCGCCGTGGCGCTCGTCGCGCTGGGCGTGCTCGCCGCCGCCTACGTGGTGATCCGCTACGAGATCAGGAACCAGCTCGACCTCCAGCTCAAACAGCAGGCCGGCACCCTCGTCCAGCAGGCCCGCGCCGGCGGCACCGGCGTGTTGTACGCCGAGTGCGCCTGGCTGGCCGCGCCCGCCTGCGCCCAGGTCGTCCCCGCGGACCCGGCCGCGCCCGGGCAGCGGAGCCTGGTGCTGCCCGTCACCGGCGCCACCCGCCGCGTCGCCGCCGGCACCCTCGGCGCCCACTACAGCGACATCGTCCGCGACGGCCGTTCGCTGCGGATGCTCACCACCCCGCTCGGTCACGGCCGGGCCCTCCAGGTGGCGGTCCGCTCGGACACCGTCGACAAGGGCGTGGAACAGGCCGGGCTGCTGCTCGGCGCGGTCGGCGGCGCCGGGGTGCTGCTGGCGGCCGTGCTCGGGTACGGCGCGTCGCGGACCGCCCTGCGCCCGGTCACCCGGCTCACCGCCACCGCGGAACGCATCGCCGCCACCCGCGACCCGGCCCACCGGATCACCCTGCCCCCGGACGAGGAGCGGTCGCGGGACGAGATCACCCGGCTCGCCACCAGCTTCAACACCATGCTGGGCGAACTGGAGGACGCGGTCGCCGCCCAGCGCCGGCTCGTCGCCGACGCCTCCCACGAACTGCGCACCCCGCTCACCGCGCTCCGCACCAACGCCGAACTCCTCGCCCGCGCCGAACGCCTCACCCCCGCCCAGCGCGACCGCGCGGCCGGTGCCCTGGGCCGCCAGCTCCGAGAGGTGACCGGCCTGGTCAACGACCTCATCGAGCTGGCCCGCGACGAGGAACCGCGCCAACTCGTCGAGCGGGTACGGCTCGACCTGCTCACGGAGCGCTGTGTGGCCGCCGCGCGCGGTCACTGGCCGGCGACGCCCTTCGCCCTGGAGGCCGGGGGAGCGGCGGACGTCACCGTGCCGGGCGTGCCCGCCCGCCTCGCCCGGCTGCTGGCCAACCTGCTGGACAACGCCGCCAAGTTCAGCCCGCCCGGCGCCGCCGTCGAGGTACGCCTGGACCGCGGTCCGGACGCCGTGGAGCTCACCGTTCGCGATCACGGACCCGGCATCTCGGACGAGGACCGGCCGCACGTCTTCGACCGCTTCTACCGCTCCCGGCAGGCCCGCGCCCTGCCCGGCTCCGGCCTGGGCCTGGCCATGGCCCGGCAGATCGCCCGCGCGCACGGCGCGGAACTGACGGCGGAACGGCCGGCGGACGGACCGGGCGCGCTCTTCCGGCTGCGCTTCCCCGCCGAGGGGTGAACCGCCGGCCGTACGCTTCCGCACCCGCCCGCGTACGATGTCCGCCCACGACGCCCGCATACGACGAAGGCCCCGGTCACAGGACCGGGGCCTTCTCTCTGAGCGGACGACGAGGCTCGAACTCGCGACCTCAACCTTGGCAAGGTTGCGCTCTACCAACTGAGCTACGTCCGCACGCTTCCGACCGGCTTCACCGGGCGGCGCGGGTACCACTATAGCCAACCCTGAGCCCGTGCGATGCGCGCCGCCGCGTGCCGGTTCTCCGCACCGAGCTTCGCGGCCGCCGCGGAGAGGTAGTTCCGGACCGTCCCCGGCGTCAGCCGGGCCCGCTCCGCGATCTCCGCGATCGGCGCCCCGTCCTCCGCCAGCTCCAGCAGCTCCGCCTCCCGCGCGGTCAGCGGCGAGTCCCCCGCGCTGATCGCGTCGGCCGCCAACTCCGGGTCGACATAACGGCTTCCCGCGTGCACGGTACGGATGATCTCGGCGAGCCGCCGGGCCGAGACGGTCTTCGGGACGAACCCCCGGACGCCCGCCTCCAGGGCCCGCTTCAGATGCCCGGGCCGCCCGTGGCCGGTCACGATCATGGTGCGGCAGTCGGGGACTTCGGTACGCAGCGATGTGGCCACTGTCACACCGTCCGCTCCCGGCATCTGGAGGTCGAGCACCGCCACATCGGGCCGGTACGCCCGGGCCATGGCGATGGCCTCCGTCCCCGAGGCGGCCTCCGCGACCACCCGGAGGTCGTCCTCCAGCCCCAGCAGGGCGGCGAGCGCGCCCCGGATGAGGTGTTCGTCGTCGGCGAGCAGCAGTGTGATCACGGGTTTCCTCCACGGTCCTCGGCGAGGGCGACGGCTTCCGGCGTCCGGGCTTCGGGCGTCCGGGCTTCGGGCGTCCGGGCTTCAGGCTTCCGGGCCTCCCGAGGTCCGGCCTGGGCCGCCCCGACGGCCGGCCTGCCGACACCCTCACCCGACTCACCCGACTCACCCGCCGCGCCCGCACCCCCCGCGCCCTGCGCGTCCTTCGTGTCTCCCGCGCCCGGCCGCCCGGCCGCGGGGGCGCTCCGCCCGCCGTCCACCGCGACGGTCGGCACGCCTGCCACTCCCGGCACATCCGTCTCCACCGACGGCACTTCCACCCCTGCCGACACCTGACTCCCCGCGGGCCCGTCACCTTCCGCCGGTACGTCCGCCACCGCCGGTACGTCCACCACCGGCGGCACCTCCACCGCCGCCAACGGCACCTCCGCCGTCAGCCGGAACGTCCTCTTGGCCCGGTGCCCGGCCTCCAACGTGCCGCCCAGGGCCGCCATCCGCTCCCGCAGCCCCGCCAGCCCGGAACCGCGCCGGCCGGCGTCCCGCGAGCCGCCCGGGCCGGAGTCCGAGCCGGAGTCCGAGCCGGCGTCCGGCGCCACCCCGGCCCCGTCGTTCTCCATGATCAGCACGGCCGACGGGCCGACGATCCGCAGCCGGATCGCACAGCGCCGCGCGTCCGCGTGCCGCAGCACGTTCGTCGTACCCTCGCGGACCACCCAGGCCAGGGCGGACTGCACGGGGTCGGGCAGGGCGTCGCGTGATGTGTCGTCGATGCGGCAGGCGATCCCCGCCGCGCCCAGCACCCCGCGCGCCCCGACCAGTTCGGTGTGCAGGTCGGCCCGCCGGTAGCCGCGCACCAGCTCCCGCATGTCGCGCTGCGCGTCCCGCGCGATGCGCTGTACCTCGGTCATCTGCTCCAGCGCGGCCGGCGACCCCCGGTGCGCCAGCTGCGCCGCGAGTTCGCTTTTGAGCGCGATCACCGTCAGATTGCGGCCGAGCACGTCGTGCATGTCCCGGCCGAAGCGCAGCCGTTCCTCCGCCACGGCCAGCCGGGCCTGGACGGTCCGGGCGTGGTCCGCCTCCCACATCACCGCGAGCATCCAGCCCGTGCTGCGGACGGTGGCCAGGGCCCACAGCGCGCCGGCCCAGACCATCAGTACGGTCACCACCGCGCCGGCCGGCCGGCCGCCGAACGGCAGTATGGCCACGCCCGTCCCGATACCGCCCAGCAGGCACCACCACAGGTACGTCCGCACCCGGGGCGCGAGCAGGCTGAGCGCGCCGAAGAACGTCAGCGTCCCGCACATGATCACCATGGACGGCGCCATGACGTCCGAGGGCCCGTTCGCCCGCACCATGGCGACCAACTGCACCACGGACACCGCGAGCAGCACGCCGGACAGGGCGGCCCACCGCCAGGGCGCGGGATGCCGCAGCCGGTAGTGCTCCAGCGCCCGCCGGAAGAGGACCACGCCCACGCCGCACTGCGCCCAGCCGGTCGCCAGCAGGACGAGGGCGGCGGCGCCGCTGCCGTCGGACGCCGAGCTCACCAGCGAGAGGGTGGACGAGAGCGGGAAGAGGCACGGCAGCAGGTAGAGAGTCCAGCGCATATAGCTGTCGACCTGGGCGATCCGGCTCCGCCCCCGCCAGCCGCCCACGCGCGTTCGTACCCCCACTGCCCGTTCCCCTCCCGTTCCTCCGGTGCCGCGTTCGCCCCGCTCAGCGGCATGGCTCCCAGCGGAACCACCGCTTCACAGCAAACACGCCCAAGGCGGCCCAGGCCAAAGCGGTCACCCCGTGCCCCAGGGCCTCGTACCCGCTCACCGCGCCGAACCATCCCCCGCGCAGCAGGGCGACGGCCGGTGTCAGCGGCAGCAGTTCGCTCACCGAGGCCGCCAGGGGCGGGAGGGACTCCGGGGGGACGAGGACCCCGGAACCCGGCAGCGAGACGAGCAGCAGCGGCAGGGCCGCGAGCCGGGCGTTCTCCGCGGTCCGCGCCCAGGCGGAGGCCGCCGCCGCCAGCGTCGCGCAGACGGCGACGCCTAGCACGAGACCGGCGGCCAGCAGATCGGGCCGGGCCACCGGCCGTACGTCCAGCCACAGCGTGCCCACGAGCACCAGCAGCGCGCACTGGGCCACCGCGATCAGCGCGGCGGGCAGCGCCACCCCCGCCAGGACCTCCCCCTC
>NZ_JBPQTX010000331.1:0-7535 GCF_051386555.1 Streptomyces sp. URMC 126 | reverse complement strand
GCCTCGCCCTGCCCCGGCGGCCGGCCCCGCCGCCACGGCCCGGGGCGCTCCCCGCCTCCGGTACGGTTGGTCGCGGCGGGGATCGAGCGAAAAACTGAGGGACATATGGGACTCACCATCGGCGTCGACATCGGCGGCACGAAGATCGCGGCCGGAGTGGTGGACGAAGAGGGTTCGATCCTCGCGACATGCAAGGTGCCGACACCGGACACCCCCGAAGCGGTCGTCGACGCCATCGCCGACGCGGTGCGCACGGTCAGCGCCGACCACGATGTGGAGGCCGTCGGCATCGGCGCGGCCGGCTACGTCGACGACAAGCGGGCCACCGTGCTCTTCGCCCCCAACATCAACTGGCGGCACGAGGCGCTCAAGGACAAGGTCGAGCAGCGCGTCGGCCTCCCGGTCGTCGTCGAGAACGACGCCAACGCCGCCGCCTGGGGCGAGTACCGCTTCGGCGCCGGCCAGGGCCACGACGACGTCATCTGCATCACCCTGGGCACCGGCCTGGGCGGCGGCATCATCATCGGCAACAAGCTGCGCCGCGGCCGCTTCGGCGTCGCCGCCGAGTTCGGCCACATCCGGGTCGTCCCCGACGGCCTGCTGTGCGGCTGCGGCAGCCAGGGCTGCTGGGAGCAGTACGCCTCCGGCCGCGCCCTCGTCCGCTACGCCCGGCAGCGTGCCCACGCCACCCCCGAGAACGCCACGGTCCTGCTGGGCCTGGGCGACGGCACCCCCGAGGGCATCGAGGGCAAGCACATCAGCCTGGCCGCCCGGCAGGGCGACCCGGTGGCCGTCGACTCCTTCCGCGAGCTGGCCCGCTGGGCCGGCGCCGGCCTCGCCGACCTGGCCTCGCTGTTCGACCCGTCCGCGTTCATCGTCGGCGGCGGCCTCTCGGACGAGGGCGACCTGGTGCTCGACCCGATCCGCAAGTCCTTCCGCCGCTGGCTCGTCGGCGGCAAGTGGCGCCCGCACGCGCAGGTGCTCGCCGCCCAGCTCGGGGGCAAGGCGGGTCTGGTGGGCGCGGCGGACCTGGCCCGTCAGGGCTGACGTCGGGCTGACGTCAGGGCTGACGGCGGGACGGCGGGGCCCGGGCGGTAGGGTCCGCAGAGCTTGATCATCCGAAGGATTGGATCGACTTCAGCCTCAAGCGGAGGACTCATGCTCGCGGACCTGCCCGCATCCTCGACCGAAGCGGACGCCTCCGTCGTCCGCGTGCTCAGCTACAACATCCGCTCCATGCGGGACGACGTGGGGGCGCTGGCCCGGGTGATCCGGGCCTGCGCCCCCGATGTCGTCTGCGTCCAGGAAGCGCCGCGGTTCTTCCGCTGGCGCAAGGCGGCGGCCCGGCTCGCCCGGGCGTCCGGCCTCGTGTACGTGACGGGCGGTGCCACCGCCTCCGGGCCGATGATCCTGTCCACCCTCCGGCCGCACGTGGAGCACGCCGAGGACGTGTTGTTGCCGCGGACCCCCGGGCTGCACCAGCGCGGTCTCGCCACCGCCGTACTGCGCTTCGGGCGGGCCCGGCTCGGCGTCGTCAGCTGCCACCTGAGCATTCGGGACGGGGAGCGGTACGCGCAGGGGCGGCTGGTCCTCTCGCGGCTGGCCGCTCTGGGCGTGCCGCACGGCGTCGTCGCCGGGGACCTCAACGACCGGCCCGACGGGCGGACGTTCGGGCTGCTGGCGGGGGAGTTGCAGGACGGGTGGGCCGTGAAGCCGTGGGGGCGGGAGCATACGACGCGGCTTGGGGATCCGTTGCAGCGGATCGATGCGGTGTTCGCTTCGGGTGGGGTGGAGGTGTTGGGGTGTGGGGTGCCTATGGGGTTGCCCGGGGTGAGTGAGGCGGATCTGCGGGCTGCGACCGATCATCTGCCGGTGCTGGCGGCTTTGCGGGTGCCGGCGGAGCCGGCGTAGGGGGGTTGCCCCGGTCCCGCCCTTTCACCGTTTCTTGCGGGGGCGGGCGCCCCCCCCCCCCGCGCCCCCGAAGCGCCCTGCGGGCGCTGTCCTCAAACGCCGGACGGGCTGATATGCGCGCTCAGGCGCACTATCAGGAAACGGCGAAGGGGCGGGGCCGGGGCTCACACCACCGCGCCGCGGCCCGGGTCGTCGTCGCCCTCCTCGTCGTCCCGCATCCGCAGGACGAGCGTGGCGAAGCCGCCGAGGAAGCCGCCGATGCCCAGGGTGGTGATCCACCAGGTCAGTTCCTGCCGCAGCAGAACCATGATCAGGAGCAGGAGAGGGCCGCCGAGCACCGCGATCCAGGCGAAGCGGGAGGTGACGTCGCCGGTGGGGAGCGGCGGCGGCTCCGGGGGGACGAAGTGGCCCTCGTCGTCCGCGTCGTCGTCGGCGCCCTCGGGTGCCTTCGGGGTGGCCCAGTCGCGGGGGCCGACGCCGGGGGCGTAGACGATGAAGCCGCCCGGACGGTCGGACCCGCCGGGTGCCGGGGGCGGCTCCGCGGCCGTGGGGGTGGCCGCCGAGGCGGCCTCCTCGTCGCCCGTCGCGGGCCAGCGGCCGTTCTCCGGGTCGGGCTGTTCGCCGTAGGCCGCGACGAGTTCCGCCCAGGCGGCGTCCTCGTCCAGCGGGTCGCGGCTGTCGTCGCGGTCGTGGCCCGCGTCGCGCTCAGCCACGGGAGGCCGTCCCCTGCCGGGTGAGCCGGGAGATGAACGCGTGCGTGTCCTCGAAGACCGCGGGGGCGTCGTGGTCCAGGGTGGCCACGTGGTAACTGCGCTCCAGGAGCCGTTCCGTGACGTCCCGGGAGGAGACCCGGGCCAGGATGCGGGCGGAGTCGGCCGGCGGGACGACGTGGTCCTCGGTGCTGTGCATCAGCAGCAACGGCTGGGTCACCTGGGGCAGTTCGCGGTCCACGAGCTGGAGGAAGCGGTGGAAGGAGTAAGCGGCGTGCAGCGGGACCCGGTCGTATCCGACCTCATGGCAGCCGGGCTTGGCGATGTCACTGGCGATGCCGGCCGTCGTCGGGACCAAGTGGCGCAGCAGCGGCAGCGCCTTGACGCCGAGGCCGTGCACCCGGTTGGCGGGGTTGACGAGGGCGAGGCCGGAGACGGCGTCGCCGTGCCGGGCCGCGAGCCGCAGGGCCAGCGCGCCGCCCATCGACAGCCCGCAGAGGAAGACCTGCGCGCAGCGCTCGCGCAGGGCCCACAGTTCCCGGTCGACCTCGGCGTACCAGTCCTGCCAGCCGGTGATCTGCATGTCCTGCCAGCGGGTGCCGTGCCCCGGCAGCAGGGGGAGCGAGACGGTCAGACCGCGCCCGGCGAGGTGGTCGGCCCAGGGCCGTACGGACTGCGGGGAACCGGTGAAGCCGTGGCAGACGAGCACGCCGACCTCTCCGCCGTCGTGGCGGAACGGCTCGGCGCCGGGGAGGAGCGGCACCGGGATCTCCGATCGATGGAGCGTGACCGCGGGCACGACGCGCGGCGGCCGCGGAAGGACAGGGTCTGGCCCTCAGCCTACGCGGAGCGCCGCACCGCGGGTAGGCGGGTTAAGGTCTCCTCGTCACACACAGGAGGTTCTCGGTTGTTCTACGGCGCTATGAAGCTGTCCATCGGCGGGTCGCTGAAGCTTGCCTTCAGGCCCTGGGTGGAGGGCCTGGAGAACGTGCCCGCCGAGGGGCCCGCGATCCTCGCGAGCAACCACCTGTCGTTCTCGGACTCCTTCTTCCTCCCCGCGGTCCTGCCGCGGAAGATCACGTTCATCGCGAAGCAGGAGTACTTCACCTCCCCCGGGGTCAAGGGGAAGCTGACGGCCGCGTTCTTCAAGGGCGTCGGCCAGCTCCCGGTGGACCGTTCCGGCGCCCGCGGCGCGGGCGAGGCGGCCATCAAGAGCGGCATCGAGGTGCTGGAGCGCGGTGAGCTCTTCGGCATCTACCCCGAGGGCACCCGGTCCCCCGACGGCCGCCTGTACCGCGGCAAGCCGGGCGGCCTGGCCCGGGTGGCGCTGGCCACCGGGGCGCCGGTGATCCCCGTCGCGATGATCGACACCGAGAAGATCCAGCCGCCCGGCAAGGTGGTGCCGAAGCTGATGCGGCCCGGCATCCGGATCGGCAAGCCGCTGGACTTCAGCCGCTACCACGGCATGGACGGCGACCGCTTCATCCTCCGCTCGGTGACCGACGAGGTCATGTACGAGATCATGAAGCTCTCCGGCCAGGAGTACGTGGACATCTACGCCACGGCCGCCAAGCGGCAGATCGCCGAGGCGGCGAAGAAGAAGGCCGAGGCGGAGAAGGAGGCCGAGAAGGCCGCCAAGGCCGCCGGTCTCGACCCGGCCGAAGGGAAGCGGAAGCGGCACCGGGGCGAGTGACCGGGCCGGGGGAGGGAGAGAGGCCGAGACGGTCGGGGGACGGCCGAGGGACGGACGGGGACGGCGGGGGATGACGGACGGCGGCGGTACGGGGCGTTCGGGCCGGATACGCATGTCGGTGGAGCTGCCGCTGTGGCGGGCGCTCACCGGCTACCGGATCGTCACCCTGTGCTACGCACTCGTCCTCTTCGTCCCCGACTACCACGACTACGCCCACCCGCTCGGCGCCGCGCTCTACATGGGCGTACTCACCCTGTGGACGCTGTGCACCTGGAACCGCGTCTCCTCCGCCGAACGCTGCACCGGACGCTTCCTCGTCGCCGACCTCGTCGTCGCGCTCGGCGGCATCCTGCTCACCGGCGTGCTGGACACCCGGTTCCGGATCGAGGACGGCGCCGCCACCCTCCCGTCCGTCTGGACGGCCGGAGCGGTCCTCGGCTGCGCCATCAAGGGCGGCTGGCGGTGGGCGGCCGGCGCCGCCACCCTCGTCGCCCTCGCCAACGCGGTCGAGCGCGAGGGCCTGCCCCGCGACACCCTCCACGACGTCCTGCTCGTCTGGGTCGCCAGCATCGCCATCGGCTACGTCGTCGAGGTCGCCCGGGTCAGCGAACGGACCCTCGCCCAGGCGCTGCGCATCGAGGCGGCCAACCGCGAGCGCGAGCGGCTCGCCCGGGACATCCACGACAGCGTCCTCCAGGTCCTCGCCATGGTCCAGCGGCGCGGCGCCGCCCTCGGCGGCGAGGCCGCCGAGCTGGGCCGGATGGCGGGCGAGCAGGAGATCGCGCTGCGCACCCTCGTCGCCGGCGGGCTGGTACCGCCCCGCCGGTCGCAGGGGCCCTCGGGGGGCCCGGCCGCCGACGCGGCCGCCGCCGAGCCCCTGCCGACGCCCGCCGTCCGCGCCCCCGAGGGCCCCTGCGACCTGCGGGCCCTTCTCGCCCCCTACGCCGGCCCCGCGGTCACCTTCTCCGCGCCCGGCACCCCCGTCCTGCTGGAGTCGGCCGCCGCGGCGGAGCTCGCCGCCGCCGTCGGCGCCGCCCTGGACAACGTCGAACGGCACGCCGGCGAGGACGCCCGCGCCTGGATCCTCGTCGAGGACGAACCCGACCAGGTGATCGTGAGTGTGCGCGACGACGGTCCCGGCATCCCGGAGGGCCGGCTCGACGACGCGGAACGCGAGGGGCGCATGGGCGTCGCCCTGTCCATCCGCGGCCGGCTGCGCGACCTCGGCGGCACGGCGGAACTGGTCTCCGTGCCCGGCCAGGGCACCGAAGTCGAACTGACGGTCCCACGAGTCCTGCGAAAGAGTGAGGTGTGATGACGGTCGCCGCGGAACAGGCCGTGAAGGTGATGGTGGTCGACGACCACCCGATGTGGCGCGACGCCGTCGCCCGGGACCTCGCCGAAGCCGGCTTCGACGTGGTCGCCACCGCCGGCGACGGCCCCCAGGCCGTCCGCCGCGCCCGCGCCGCCGCCCCCGACGTGCTCGTCCTCGACCTCAACCTGCCCGGCCTGCCCGGCGTCGCCGTCTGCAAGGAGCTCGTCGGCGAGAACCCCGCGCTGCGCGTCCTCGTCCTCTCCGCGAGCGGCGAGCACGCCGACGTCCTGGAGGCCGTGAAGTCCGGCGCCACCGGCTACCTGGTCAAGTCCGCCAGCACGGAGGAGCTGATCGCCGCCGTCCGCAGCACCGCCGCCGGCGACCCCGTCTTCACCCCCGGCCTGGCCGGGCTCGTCCTCGGCGAGTACCGGCGCCTCGCCGCCGAACCCGCCCCCGCCGCGCCCGCCTCGGGGCCCTCCGCGCCGGAGGCGCCCCGGCTCACCGACCGCGAGACCCAGGTGCTCCGGCTCGTCGCCAAGGGCCTGTCCTACAAGCAGATCGCCGAACGGCTGGTTATTTCCCACCGGACGGTGCAGAACCATGTGCAGAACACCTTGGGCAAGCTCCAGCTGCACAACCGGGTGGAGCTCGTCCGCTACGCCATAGAGCGAGGTCTCGACGACGCCTGAGCCACCGGTCTCCCGCGGCCGGGCGGTCGTCCCGGCTGGAGGGAAGGTGTGCGTCATGCGTGTCGGAGTGCTGACGGGCGGCGGCGACTGCCCCGGGCTCAACGCGGTCATCCGGGCCGTCGTCCGCAAGGGCGTCCAGGACCACCAGTACGAGTTCACCGGCTTCAGGGACGGCTGGCGCGGGCCGCTCACCGGCACCGCCGTCCCGCTCGACATCCCGGCCGTCCGCGGCATCCTGCCCCGCGGCGGGACCGTCCTCGGCTCCTCGCGGACCAACCCCTTCAAGGAACGCGACGGGGTCCGCCGGATCCTCGAGAACCTGGCCGCCCTCGGCGTCGACGCCCTCGTCGCCATCGGCGGCGAGGACACCCTCGGCGTCGCCGCCCGGCTCTGGGAACAGCACGGCGTCCCCTGCGTCGGCGTCCCCAAGACCATCGACAACGACCTCTCCGCCACCGACTACACCTTCGGCTTCGACACCGCCGTCAACATCGCCACCGAGGCCATCGACCGGCTGCACACCACCGCCGAATCCCATATGCGCGTCCTCGTCGTCGAGGTCATGGGCCGGCACGCGGGCTGGATCGCCCTCCACTCCGGCCTCGCCGGCGGCGCCAACGTCATCCTCATCCCGGAGCGGCGGTTCGATCTGGACGAGGTCTGCGGGTGGGTCACGTCGCGGTTCCGGGCCAGCTACGCGCCGATCGTGGTGGTCGCGGAGGGGGCCATGCCGGCCGACGGTGAACTCGTGCTCAAGGACGCCTCCGCCGGGCTCGACTCGTTCGGACACGTCCGGCTGTCCGGGGTGGGGGAGTGGCTCGCCAAGGAGATCGAGCGCCGGACGGGGAAGGAGGCGCGGACGACCGTGCTGGGGCACATCCAGCGGGGCGGGACGCCGAGCGCCTTCGACCGCTGGCTGGCGACACGGTTCGGCCTGCACGCGATCGACGCGGTGCGGGACGGGGCGTTCGGGCGGATGGTGGCGTTGCGGGGGACGGAGATCGTGCGGGTGCCTCTGGCTGAGGCGACGGCTTGTTTGAAGACGGTGCCTTTGGAGCGGTATGAGGAGGTGCGGGTGCTGTTCGGCTGACGCCGGGGGTGTGCCCCGGTCCCGCCCTTTCTCCGTTTCTTGGGGGGGCTGCCCCCCGCACCCCCGAAACCGCGCTCCGCGCGGTTGTCCTCAAACGCCGGACGGGCTGAAGTGCGCGCCCAAGGGC
>NZ_JBPQTX010000330.1:0-7603 GCF_051386555.1 Streptomyces sp. URMC 126 | reverse complement strand
GCTGTAGGGGCTGCCGGGGGTCTGCGGGGCCTGGCGGGCCGCCGGGGACGCGGTGACCGTCGGGGCTTGGCGGGCAGCGTGGACCCCCGGCGTTCTCCGCCCGGCGACCGGGTCCGGGGCGCCTCCGGGGCCGCGTCCGAAACCCGCGTCCGACAATCAGCGGAATTCCCTGTTCCGCTTATCGTCCGACGGGCAGAATTGTGTCGGACGCTCCCCCGGGGGCACGGGTTCGAAACAGCGGGCTCCGAGGGAGCACGCGCAGGATGGTTTCTGTGTGGGCCCGGGGCCCACGGAGGAGAAGGGCGCCGACCGTGTTCACGAGCGTATTGATGATCGAACAGCCGCTGTCCGCGACGGACGTCGAGTTCGTCACCGGCCTGCATGACGACGATCTGTCCTTCGTGGTCCTGATGCAGCCCAGAGGCGCCGAGGACCGGCTGCTCCGCGCCATCGACGATGTCGCACTCGGCGAGCTGGAACAGGCCGTCCACGAGGCGGACGAGCCCGAGGGCGAGGCGGCGCTGCGGCCCGCGGCCCTCGCCTTGGAGCACTCCCTGCGCCTCCTGCGGGGCGCCGGCAGCGAGGCGGTCGGTCAGATCATCGACGACCATCCGCTGGACCTGCTCCGTTCCGTCGTCGAGCAGACCCACGCCGACGAGGTGATCGTGCTGACCGCGCCCCACCTCGTCGAGGAGTTCTTCCACCGCGACTGGGCCTCGCGCGCCCGCCACAAGGTCGGCGTGCCCGTCCTGAAGCTGTACGCGCACGCGGACGCCGACGAGGACGGCACCGACCGGAACGAGGAGCGGCCGGTGGCCGACGTGGAGTGAGCGCGGGGGGCGAAGGGGATCGCGGGCCGGTCGTCAAGGGCGACCGGCCGCCCGTCGCCATCCGGACAGGTGAGTTTCCGCCGGGTGGGCTGACCGGTCGGCCGGCCCTGCGTTCGGGGGCGTGTGCGCGGGCGCGGCCGGCGTCCCCACCGGCCGGAGGCGGCGCTGTCGGTGCCGGGTGCGAGAATCGGCGCAGTCAGTCCCCGGGACCGCCGGGGGCAGCCGCTGGACACAGCGGACCGCACCAGCCGAGAACGACCCAGGGAGCACCGCACATGGCACCGGCCGTCCCCACGACGATGGACCGCCCGCACTTCATCGGCATCGGCGGGGCCGGCATGTCGGGCATCGCGAAGATCCTCGCCCAGCGCGGCGCGCGCGTGGCGGGCAGCGACGCGAAGGAGTCCGCGACGGCGGCGGCGCTGCGCGCTCTCGGCGTCACCGTGCACGTCGGGCATGCCGCCGCGCACCTCGCCGAGGACGCCACCTGCGTCGTCGTCTCCAGCGCCATCCGGCAGGACAACCCCGAGCTGGCCGCCGCCGCCGAGCGCGGCATCCCGGTCGTCCACCGCTCGGACGCGCTGGCCCGGCTGATGGACGGGCTGCGGCCGATCGCCGTCGCGGGCACGCACGGCAAGACGACCACCACGTCGATGCTGGCGGTGGCGCTGGACGCGCTCGGGCTCGACCCGTCGTACGCGATCGGCGGCGACCTCCACGGGCCCGGCACCAACGCCCGGCACGGCTCCGGCGAGATCTTCGTGGCGGAGGCGGACGAGAGCGACCGCAGCTTCCACAAGTACGCGCCCGAGGTCGCGATCATCCTCAACGCCGAGCTGGACCACCACGCGAACTACGCCTCGATGGAGGAGATCCACGAGTCGTTCGAGATCTTCGTCGGCCGGATCCGCCCGGGCGGCACGCTCGTCGTCTCCGCCGACCAGGAGGGCGCCCGGGAGCTGACCCGCCGCCTCGCCGGCCGCACCGGCGACGTCCGGGTGGTCACCTACGGCGAGGCCGAGGACGCCGACGTGCGGATCCTCGGCATCACCCCGCGCGGTCTGACCAGCGAGGTCACCGTGGTCCTCGACGGCCGCGAGCTCACCTTCGGCGTCTCCGTGCCCGGCCGGCACTACGCGGGCAACGCGGTCGCCGCCCTCGCCGCCGGCGCCGCGCTCGGCGTTCCGGCGGAGGAGCTGGCCGCCGCCCTCGGCAAGTACACCGGCGTCGGCCGCCGCCTCCAGCTCAAGGGCGAGGCCGCCGGCGTGCAGGTCATCGACTCGTACGCGCACCACCCCACCGAGATGACCGCCGACCTGGAGGCCATGCGCGGCGCCGCCGCCGGCTCCCGCGTTCTCGTCGTCTTCCAGCCCCACCTGTTCAGCCGCACCCAGGAGCTCGGCACCGAGATGGGGCAGGCGCTCGCCCTGGCCGACGCCTCCGTCGTCCTCGACATCTACCCCGCCCGCGAGGACCCGATCCCCGGTGTCACCAGCGCCATGATCATCGACGCGGCGCGGGAGGCCGGCGCCGAGGTGCGCGCCGAGCACGACATGGCCGCCGTCCCCGAGGTCCTCGCGGGAATGGTCCGCCCCGGCGATCTCGTTCTCACCATGGGCGCGGGGGACGTCACGGACCTCGGTCCGCGGATCCTGGCCCGCCTGGAGAGCTGACCCGCGAGAGGACGGACGGCCCATGCCGTACGAGGTCGAGAAGACGGACGAGCAGTGGCGCGCGGAACTGACGCCGGCGGAGTACCAGGTGCTCCGCCGCGCCGGGACGGAACCGGCGTTCCGCGGTGAGTACACGGACACGACGACGCCCGGCGTCTACAGCTGCCGGGCGTGCGGCGCGGAGCTCTTCCGGTCCACCGAGAAGTTCGCGAGCCACTGCGGCTGGCCGAGCTTCTACGACCCCAAGGACTCCGACGCCGTCGAGCTCCTGGAGGACCGCTCGCACGGCATGGTCCGCGTCGAGGTCCGCTGCGCCCGCTGCGGCTCCCACCTCGGGCACGTCTTCGAGGGCGAGGGCTACCCGACCCCGACGGACCAGCGGTACTGCATCAACAGCATCGCGCTGCGCCTGGAGCCGGCCGGGGAGTGAACGCGGCCTCGTGCCGGCGGGGGCGGCCCCGGCCGGAGCGGCCCGGCCGCCTGGCGACGGGGGGCGCCGACGGCCGGACGGCCGGTGAACGAACGGAGGGGCCGCGGCCGGGGGCCGTCCGGCCGGGCGGGTGAGAGGGATGGCCGGCCGGCCCCTGCCACGACCGGAGACGGTCCCCCGGTCGGTCGTCCACCAGCCTGCCCTGCCCGCCCGTCCGCGCCCCGGGGCCGAACGGGTCCGATCGGGGCCGTTCGGCCCTGGTGGGCCCGGCCCGTTCCGGCCGTCCCTAGGAACCGTCCGTCCGCAGAACCGCCGCCGACTCCGCGGGCAGGCGCAGCAGGCCGCTGTAGCCCGGGGGCGGGAGCGGGCGCCAGGCGGCGAGGACGCGGGTGCCGTGGGGGACGGGGCGTTCGGCCGGGGTGCGGGCGAGGTTGACGGCGACGAGCAGGGGGCCGCGGCGGAAGGTGAGGCAGCGGTCGGGTCCGGCCTCCGGGGCGGTGTCCGTCCAGTCCGGGGCGGTGAGGGCCGGTTCCGTGTGCCGGAGGGCGATCAACTGGCGGTACCAGCCGAGGAGTTCGGCGTGCGGGGTGCCGTTCGGTTCGTCCCGGTCGAGGCAGGAGCGGAGCCGGGTGGCGGGGTCCTGCGGATCGGGGACCTCGTCCGCGGCCCAGCCGTGGGCGGCGAACTCGCGGCGCCGACCCCGGCGTACGGCCTCGGCCAGTTCCGGATCGGTGTGGTCGGTGAAGTACTGCCAGGGGGTGCGGGCCCCCCACTCCTCGCCCATGAACAGCATCGGCGTGAAGGGCGCGCAGAGCACCAGCGTGGCGGCGCAGGCGAGGAGGCCGGGGGAGAGGCGGGCGGCGAGGCGGTCGCCGAGCGCCCGGTTGCCGATCTGGTCGTGCGTCTGGGCGTAGCCGAACAGCCGGTGGGCGGGGACGGCCGCCGGGTCGAGGCGGTGGCCGTGCGGGCGGCCGCGGAACGTCGAGTACGTGCCGTCGTGGAAGAAGCCGCCGCGCAGCGTCTTGGTGAGGGCGAACGCCGGGTCCGCCGCGAAGTCGGCGTAGTAGCCCTGGGACTCGCCGGTCAGCGCGGTGTGCAGGGCGTGGTGGAAGTCGTCGTTCCACTGGGCGTGCAGGCCGAGGCCGCCGGCCCCGCGCGGGGTGACGGTGGCGGGGTCGTTGCGGTCGGACTCGGCGATGAGGAACAGGGGGCGTCCGAGCCGTTCCGCGAGGCCGTCCACGGCGGCGGACAGGTCGGCGAGGAAGTGGCGCGGCCCGTCGTCCACGAGGGCGTGTACGGCGTCCAGCCGCAGGCCGTCCAGCCGGTAGTCCGTCAGCCAGGCGAGGGCGCTGCCGATGAAGTACGCCCGGACCTCGGGCGAGCCGGGGCCGTCGAGGTTGACGGCCGAGCCCCACGGGGTCTGGTGGCGGTCGGTGAAGTACGGGCCGAAGGCGGGCAGGTGGTTGCCGGACGGGCCGAGGTGGTTGTGCACGACGTCCAGGACGACGCCGAGGCCGTGCCCGTGCGCCGCGTCGACGAAGCGGCGCAGTCCGTCCGGGCCGCCGTAGGGCTCGTGTACGGCCCAGGGTGCCACCCCGTCGTAGCCCCAGCCGTGCCGGCCGGGGAACGGGCAGACGGGCATCAGCTCGATGTGCGTGATGCCGAGGGCGGCGAGGTCGGGGAGGTGGCGGACCGCGGCGCCGAAGGTGCCTTCCCGGGTGAACGTGCCGATGTGGAGCTCGTAGAGGATCGCGCCGGGGAGGTCGCGGCCCGGCCAGTCGTGCCGCCACTCCCAGTGCGCCGGGTCGACGGTCGCCGCGAGGCCGTCGGGGCCGTCCGGGAGGCGGCGGGCCCGGGGGTCGGGGAGGGGCGGGCCGTCGTCCACGGCGAAGCCGTACCTTGTGCCGTGTTGTCCTGGTACTTCGCGGTGCCACCAGCCGGTGCGGCCTGGAGTGCGGTCCATGGGGTGGGTGCCGGCGTCCGTGTGCAGCGTGACGCGCTTCGCGTGCGGGGCCCATACCTCGTACAGCACCGGCGGCTCCTCGGGTCGGAGGGGGGTTGCCCCTGCCCCGCCCCTTCCCGTTTCTCGCGGGGGCAAGCCCCCGCACCCCCGCGCCCCCGGAACCGCGCTCCGTGCGGGCGCGCCGCGGGCGCGCCCCCTCACACCTGGTGCAGGCCCCGCCCCGCGAGTGAGAGCATCACCTCGCCCACCGCCTCGGACAGCGTCGGGTGCGGGTGGATGTGCTGGGCGACGTCCGCCGCCTCCGCGTCCCAGCCGACCATCAGCTGGCCCTCGGCGATCATCTCCGAGACGTGGGGGCCGACGAGGTGGACGCCGAGGACGCGGCCGCTCCGGTCCGCGACCGCCTTCACCATGCCGCCCTGGCCGTGGACCATGCCCTTGGCGGTGCCCGTCAGGGGCATGGAGTTGACCGTCACGTCGTACCCGGCCGCGACCGCCTGCTCCTCGGAGAGTCCTACCGACGCCGTCTGCGGGCTGGAGTAGGTGACGCGGGGGACGGCCGCGTAGTCGACCGGGCGCGGGTCGCGGCCGGCCAGGGTCTCGGCGACGACCAGGCCCTCGGCGAACGAGGCGTGGGCCAGGCCGAGGGAGGGCGGCGGGAGGAGGTCGCCCACCACGTGGACGCCGGGGACCGGCGTCTCCAGGCGGGCCCAGTCGGCGGGGGCGAGGAAGCCCCGGGCGTCGGTGGAGAGCCCCGCCGCCGCCAGGCCCAGGCCGTCCGTCACCGGGACCCGGCCGATGGCCACCAGCAGCCGGTGGACGGTCAGTTCGCGGGTCTCGCCGCGCGCGGTGCGGACGGTCGCCCGGACGCCGCCCTCGAAGGGGCGCGCGTCTTCGAGGCGCGCGCCGGTCTGTACGTCGATGCCGCGCTTCTTGAGGCCGCGGGTGAGGTGCCGGCTCACGTCCGCGTCCTCCAGCGGCAGCAGCCGGTCCGCCGCCTCCACCAGCGTGACGCGGGCGCCCATGGAGCGGTGCAGCGAGGCGTATTCGACGCCGATCGCGCCGCCGCCCAGCACCAGGACGGACGCCGGGAGCCCCGGCGCGAACAGCGCGTCGTCGCTGGTGACGACGTGCCGGCCGTCGGGCTCCAGGCCGGGCAGGGGGCGCGGGCGCGAACCGGTGGCCAGGACGACGCCGCGCCGGGCGCGCCACTCCGTACCCGCCTCCGCGCCGGTGTCCACGTGGACCGTGCGGGCGGACGTGAGGGAGGCGGAGCCGCGTACGACGCGGACGCCCGCCTGGGACAGGTGGCTCTCGACGCCCTTGTGGTTGCGGCCGACGATGTCGTCGCGGGTGGCGGTCAGCGCGGCCCAGTCGACGGACTCCAGCGTCGCGCGCACGCCCCAGCGTTCACGCCCCTCCGCGATTCCGTCCACCAGTTCCGCCGCGTGCAGCATCGCCTTGCTCGGTATGCAGCCCCGGTGCAGGCAGGTGCCGCCGACCAGGTCGCGTTCGGCGAGCACCACGTCCAGGCCGAGGTGCGCGGCGCGCAGCGCGGTGCTGTAGCCGCCGGTGCCGCCGCCGATGACGATGACGTCTGTCTCATGCATGCCCCAACCCTCCGCCCAGCAGCGAATATGAGTCCAACGCAATGTTTCGATGGAAGCGATGAGAGACGTTCATGGGGGAGTCGTGAGCCTGCGGCAGATGGAGTATCTGGTGGCCGTCGTGGAGGAGCGGTCGTTCACCCGTGCCGCCGAGGCGCTCAACGTGACCCAGTCCGCCCTCTCCCACCAGATCAAGGCGCTCGAACGGGAGGTCGGCGGGCGGCTGCTGGAGCGGCTGCCGCGCGGCGTGGGACTCACCCCCATGGGCCGGGCCTACCTGCCGCACGCCGAACTCGCCGTGCGCAGTGCCGAACTCGCCCGCCGGGCCGCGAAGGCCGCCGCCGGGGCCGAGGGCGGCGAACTGCACGTCGCGACCCTGCACGCGCTCGCGATCGGCGCCCTGCCGACGGTCCTGGCCCGCTGGCGGCGCGAGTTCCCCGGTGTCCGGCTGCACCTGCACGAATACCTCACCACGGACGAACTGCGCGACCACATGGACCGCGGCGTGGCCGACATCGCGGTCGGCCCCCGGCCCGAGGGGTGGGAGGGGCCGGTGGTCTCCCTGGGGGAGGAGGAGATCCTGCTCGTCGTCTCGCGCCACGACCCGCTGGCGGGCCGTACGGAACCGGTCCGCCTCGCCGAACTGGCCGACCGCGCCTGGGTGCGCTGCGTCCTGGAGCCGGTGATCGGCGGCCGGCGGTGGCTCGACTGGGTGTGCGCCCGGCACGGGTTCCGGCCGCTGACCGCCATGGAGGTCCAGCACGCGTCCACCGCGGTCCGGCTGGCGGTGGCCGGCGTCGGCATCCTCGCCTGCTCGGTGGACGTGGCCCGGGCGGCCGTCGGGGCGGTCACCGTCCCGGTGGACCCCGAGTGGCGGCGGGAGCAGACGGCGTACTCGCGCGTCGACCTGACGGGGGCGGCGCTGCGGTTCGTCGAGATGTGCCGGGAGGGGCTGTTCGACGGCGCCACGGCCGGCGGGGGGCCGCGGAGCGCGTCCTGACGCGGGGCGGTCACGGCACCGGCGGTCCCTTCGGGCGGGCCGCGCCGGTTCGGCACTGTTCGGGCCGCCGGCGCCACCGGGCCGGGAGCCCCGGTGGCGC
>NZ_JBPQTX010000329.1:0-7607 GCF_051386555.1 Streptomyces sp. URMC 126 | reverse complement strand
AGACAGGGTCTCGGGGAGGTGGAGGGGGATGACCTCGGCTTCGCGGCTCCGGGGCGCGGCGTCGCGCGGGGACGGCGGATGGCGCGGGAGTTCGAGGACGGTCATCGGGTCGGCTCCTTCGCCAGGGACTGCCGCCGGTCCGCCACGGGAGTGTCGGGGCGGATCGTCGGGGGCGTCGTGGGGGTCGGTCGTCGGGTCGTGGGTCGTTGAGAGGCCGGTCGTCGCGACCGCCGTCCGACGTCCGACGGGACGGGAAGGCGGGGCGACGGGGCGACGTGTTCCACGATCACCGCCCGGACCGCTCCGGTCACTGGCGTAGCCGCCCGTCCTGGGGTGGTACTGGTTGCACCTTCGGGACGGACAGCAGTGACATGGCCGGGGTGCGGGCGCCGCCCGTACGGTTCCGTTCATGCACATGACCGTCCTGGGCACCCTGTCCCGGCCCCTGCTGCGTCCTTTCGAGGGCGTCGGCCGGCCGGCCGCCTTCCACGTCTTCGGCCTCCTCATCCAGACGGGCGCGTTGCTGCTGCTGTCGGTGCCGTGGCTGGACGGCGGGCCGGCCCGGGCGTCGGTCGTGCTGGCGGTGCTGTTCGGGACGCTCGGCCTGCTGGCGGCCTGCTCGCCGTTGCTGACCGCGGCGCAGCGGCTGCGCTTCCGGACCTGGCTCGACGTGGACGTCCCGCGTCCGGAACGGCGGATGGGGATTGGGGAGGCGCTGCGTTCCGAGCGCTTCCGGCGGCAGGTGTGGTACCACCTGGCGGTCGGGCCGCTGATCGCCTTCACCGCGTTCCTGACGCTGCTCGTCGCGGCGGCGTGCGGGGCGGCGGTGACGGTGTACGTCTGGATCTGGGCGCTGCCGCTGGACTTCCGGCTGTCCCACCTCGGGTACACGACACAGGCGGCATACCTGACGGCCGTCGGGGCCGGCGGGCTGTACGCGGCGGCGTGGCTGGCCAAGGCACTCGCCCGGCTGGACGCGCGGGCGGCCGTGAGCCTGCTCGGTCCCACGCCGGCCGAGCGGTTGGCGCGGCGGGTCGAGGAGGTCACGGAGAGCCGGGCCGGGATGGTGGACGCGGCGGACGCCGAACGGCGGCGCATCGAACGCGACCTGCACGACGGGGCCCAGCAGCGGCTGGTGTCGATGGCCGTCAACCTGGGCCTGGCGAAGGTCACGCTGACCGATCTCCCCGAGGACGCGCGGAAGGTCATCGACGAGGCGCACCGTGAGGCGAAGGCGGCGATCCAGGAGCTGAGCGACCTGGTCCGGGGCCTGCACCCGGCGGTCCTGGAGGACCGGGGCCTGGACGCGGCCCTGTCCGGACTCGCCGAACGCGCGCCGCTGCCCGTCCGCGTCCGGGTGGACCTGGCGTCCCGGCCGGCGCCCGCCGTCGAGGCGGTGGCCTACTTCGTCGTCTCCGAGGCGCTCGCCAACGTCGTCAAGCACGCGCAGGCGTCCAGGGCGGAGGTCACCGTCGAACGGTTCGGGGGGATACTGCTCGTGGTCGTCTCCGACGACGGCGTGGGCGGGGCGGACGAGGCGGGCGGTACGGGCCTGGCCGGGCTGGCCAAGCGGGTGGCGTCGGTGGACGGCACTTTCTCCGTCAGCAGCCCCGTGGGGGGCCCGACCGTTGTGACTGTGGAGCTGCCGTGCGCGCCGTGATCGCCGAGGATTCCGTACTGCTGCGGGTGGGGCTGGTGAAAGTCCTGGAAGCGGCGGGGTTCGAGGTGGCCGCCGAGGCCGGTGACGCGGAGGCGTTGCTCGCGGCGGTCGACGAACACCGTCCGGCCCTGGTGGTCAGCGATGTGCGGATGCCGCCCGGCTTCACGGACGAGGGCGTGCGTGCGGCGCTCGTCATCCGCCGGCAGTGGCCGGAGACGGCGGTGCTGCTCCTCTCCCAGTACGTCGAGGAGCGGTACGCGGCGGATCTGCTGACCGGCGACACCCGGGGCGTCGGCTACCTGCTCAAGCAACGGGTCGCCGACGTCGAGGAGTTCATCGACGCGCTGCGACGGGTGGCGGCGGGCGGTACGGCGCTGGACCCGCAGGTCGTCTCGCAGCTCCTGCTCCGGCGGCACAGCGACCCCCTGGACCGGCTCACCCCGCGCGAGCGCGAGGTCCTGGAACTCATGGCCTCCGGCCGCTCCAACGCGGGCATCGCGTCCCAACTCGTCGTGAGCGAGAGCGCCGTGGCGAAGCACATCAACAATATCCTCGCCAAGCTGGACCTGCCCCGGGCGGACGCGGATCACCGGAGGGTGCTCGCTGTTCTGCGGTTCCTGGGGGTGGGGTGAGGGGCGCGGTGTGGCGGTGGTGGCTGTGATGGCTGTGCCGCTCTCCGCCGTCCCGTTCGCGCTGGGCGCGCCGCCGCCGCCCGTCACAGGGTGACGCGGAGGACCACGAACACCACGAGGAACGCGAGGGCCGGCCAGAACAGCCCCTTCACCAGCCGCCCTTGGACCATCCGGCCCCGGTCGTACGGCCCGGTGAGCCAGGCGGCACCACGCACCACGCCTGGCCCGCCCAAACACAGCATCATCAGCCCGGCCAGAAGACCCGCGAACCAGCCGCAGGCGTTCACCCGGTCGATCTTGTAGCAGATGCGGATGAAGTCACAGGAGGCGGTGACGCGCCGGCCCGGCGAGTACTCCCGGTCGATACCGAGCCCGGCCCTCGCCTGCCCGCCGCCGGAGGGGAGGAAGGTGCCGAAGCAGTCGACGACGTCCTTGCCGTGTCCGCCGCCGCGCTGCTTCGTCTCGTGGTGCTCGCACCGCTCGACCGTAAACGTCCCGCGCGTTCCCAACAGCCCTGACGCATGACTGGCGATACCCGCGCCGAACACCCCGAACAGCAACCCGCCCAGAACGAGCAGGACTCCGCCGAAGCGCATCGCGGCATTGGATATTGTCGGCTCGGGTGGCCGAGGCGGCGGGGGTAGGTGTCTGCGCGGGCGTTTCTTCTTGGCCACTTCCGTCCCTACTGATCGCTCAGTCTTCCAGACCGAGTTGCCGGCGCTCGTAGCGTTCGCCGATGGTGTAGCGGCCGAAACTGCGGATGAGGTGCGGGAGTGTTCCCCCGAAGACGACGGGGGCCGCGAAAACCACCAGCGCCTGAGCGCAGCCGGAGCCCAGGGACGCGGCGGTCCCCACGGCCGAGCCGCCGCCGGGCCGCGTGTCATCGTCGTCGACGGACATGACTCCGTACCGGTCGGCCTTGCGAATCTTCACGACGGACCGGTAGCCGACGTAGCACGACAGAAGCGCGTACACGACGAGAAACGCGATCAGCACCCCTCGCCCGACTTCGGCGAATCCGTAGGCGAACCCGACGGTCATGCCACCGGAGAGCACCGTAAGAAAGAGCCAGAAGAGGGACAGCAACACGCGCCGCCACCAATAGGAGAGCCCACGTTGCTCGTAGGTCAACCCGACAAAGTGCAGGGGCTCCGGCATGTAACCACGCACTTCCCCGCGGTACCGCTTCTTACCCGAAGAGCCCATTCCTGCCTTCCGAACAGTGCCCCGTCGTCAGCGATGTGCCCCGTGCGGAAGTGCGGGACCGTCTGCTGTCACCCTTCAAGGCCGAGAAGCCTGCGTTCGTAGCGTTCGCCGGGAGCGTAGCGGCCGAAGCTGCGGATCAAGTAGGGAAGGGATGCGCCGAGGCCGACAGGAAAGGAGAATATGACGGAAAACCCCACCAAGATGAGAGTCACCGTAGCCGCCCTGTCCCACCGATTGTTGAAGCGTGCTTTATCGGCTCCCATGACGCCAAAGCGATCGACGCTCCGAATATGTCGGATGACAACGTAAGCGGTACCGCTGCCGAGCACGATGTAGAGGCTATCGAGAACGATCAGGACGACGGGTTCGGAGGCCGCCGAGACGCCGACCACAATCGTCATCACACCCGTCATGGCGGTGACGAGCAGCCAGCAGACCGTCATTTTCACGCGATGGAGCCAGTAGGTCGGTCCTCGGTGCAGCCACGTAGTGCCGACGAAGTAGAGCTTTTGAGGGCTGCTGCCATGCGTGGGTCGCCTTGTATGGCGTCGCCGACACCCGCGGCGACCGCGGGGCTGCTCGCTGCGGCGCGGATTCCCTTTGAGGCCGGCTATGTCGTCGTCGAGTACGGGTGAAGCCATGGTGCGACTCTCCAGCCGCCGAGCGTGAGTTGAGGCGAAAGATCAGCTTAGGGAGGCGGGTGACACCCGTCCAGCGGGGAAGCGTTGTCGCCGCGTCAAGGAGCCGTCAAAGTGAGTGTGCTGACCATGGGATGTACGGCGTGGCCGGGACCGTCACGGTGCTTTCGCTTTGGCGTGCGGGACCACACGCTCAGGTATCCAGGCTCAACTCCCGGAGTTGTATGGCTTACTGGCCGTGCAGCGCTCAGCACTCCGGATGAGAAGCGGAAATCTTGGCGCCGAAAGGGCTCTTCTTTGGCGGTGTCGACCGTCAGCTTTCCAGACCGATACGCCTGCGTTCGTAGCGTTCGCCGACCGTGTAGCGGCCGAAGCTGCGAATGAGGTGGGGAAGAACCACGCCGAAGGCGACGGGGAGGGCAAGCACCATGCCCACGCCCGCGAGAGCCTTGAGGACCTTGGCAGCGGCGTTGCTCCGTCGGCTGGGTGAGCGCGCTCGCAGGCGCGCTGCCGTGATCCCCAGGCGATCGACGCTCCTGATATCGCAGATGGTGAGGTAGGCGATGCCGCTGCCGAGCAGGGCGTAAAGGACGAGGAAAACGGTCAGGACGGTGTGCCCCGCCTGGGCGATGCCCATCATGAAGCCCACACACATCGCACCGGTGACAGCGGCTCCCATGAACAGGACGGCTGTGCGGGTGAACCGTCGCCACCAGTAGGCGGGGCCTCTATCGACCCAGGTGAGATCGAACCAGTGGAGGGTGGCGGGAGCCGGTGGATACCCTCCCTTTTTACCTCTACCCGAAGACGCCATGCCACACTTTCTTGACCGCTCCCTCGCCCTTGTGCCACGTGGATTTCGCGGTGTTACCGATCTTTCTGCCCATGTCTTCCACATCGTTGTGCCACCACTTCGACCCGGCTTCCCCGAGGCTTTCCTCGATACCTCCGATGACGCCGTACTTGTGGATGTTGCTGCCCCAATGGGCGTGGGTGAGCTCGTAACCGGCGGTACCTACGCCATAGCCGGCCACAACACCCAATACCACGCCGCCTGCCACGACCGGGTTCGCCGCGGAGGCGCTCACGATCGCGCTCTCCACACCGGTTCCGATGGCCATCCCGGCAGCCGCCGGGGCCGCGTCGCGGGCAAAAGCTTCGCCGTACGACCAGCCTCGTGTGCGGTGGTCGTCGTACATCTGGAGACCGACCATGGCCGCGGTCAGCCCCGTGCTGGCTGCGCCTAGTTTGCCTATGGAGCCCACGCCCCTGCCGCGGTAGCGCTCCGCAACCTCATTGATAGTGAGGCGTGCGGGGCCGCTTCCTTTGAACCTGCTCTCCCAGCCCTTGACGGAATCCACGCGGAGACGCTGCTTGCTGAGATTCGCGCGAGCGGCGCGCCGCTCCTGCAAGCGCTTAGTCCACGCGTCACTTCCTTTAGGCAGCTTCCTTGCCTCGCGTTTCAGTTTTTTGGCCTGCTGCTTGAGGTTCTCCAGCTTCTTGGCGCTCTCCTGGGTGAGAGCTGCCGGCGTCGTGTAGAGGCCCCGGAGAACCTCCGCCAGGGTGAACGAGTCCGCACCGTTCAAAAGTTTCGGGCTGCCCTCGTTGAGGATCTGCGCGATGATCGCGTTGAGGTGTTGCGTGGCCAGCTCACGTGCGTCCTGCGCCCGCTTGAGCGCCGCGTCCCGCCCCCTTTGGTACGTGTCCAGCGCCACCTGCTGTTCAGCGGTACCGGTTGCTCCTCCCTGACTGTCCAGAGTCAGCCCCGATGCCCGTGCCGCGTCTTGGACGTCGCCCAGGTCGCCTTTCGCCGCCGACAACTCCTCCGTCAGCACCGTGACGACATCCGACACCAGAGACATTGCTTCGGAGAGCGCCGCGGCGATTGTGCCGTCGTGTGCCCATACGGTCTGGAAGGCTGCTGCTCCCTCGCCGCTCCAGCCTGCCTCGTGAACGACGCCGTTCACTTTCTTGTTGAGGACCTTGGAGGAGGCGTCGTACTTTTCGACAGCCGACGTGTAGTCCGTAGCGACTTCCTTGAGGCCGGCTATGTCGTCGTCGATCACTTGGCCTTGCCCATCATGTCGTCGAGCACCCCGCGGATGTCGATGTCCTTGTCGTGGTACTCGCCGGCGGCCGACCGGAGGCTGCTGCCGTGCCGGTCCATCAGCCCCGTCAGCAATTCGTGCGCGATGCCGAAGGCGTCACTGATCTGCGAGAGGGCGGCGCTCAGACTGGAGTCGCCCACGCTCGGAGTCGCGGGGGAGGAAAGGTGTTTGAACTCGTGGAGATGCAGCGCTTCACGATGGAAGCCTTTGCCCGCATCGTCGATGTGCTCCACTGTCGCCTTGAGCCGGTCAGCCACGTTCGACCTGCCCTTCCTCTCGTCCGGTCAGGGCATGCGGGTCCACTACGACCAGGGAAACGCCTGCTTCTCCGAGCATCGTGCGCAGCGCATTCAGAGGAAGCGCCACCCAGGGCTGGTCCGGACCGTGGAAGGCCACGAGGCTTTCGGCCGAGGTGAAGGCCAGACCGCAGACGCGTCCGTCGGCCGTACGGCTCGTCTCGAACTCGACTTGATCCGCCGCCCCTTGTCGGTTGTCCGCGAGTCGTGGGTGGGCCGGCGTGAGGACTATCGCGTCGTCAGCGAGCGTGGGTGTGCTCACGGATGTTCTCCTGCCGGAAGTGGTGAGTTGAGGCAGAAGATCAGGCTAGGCAGGGCCGCCGCGCCGGGTCTATCAAGAACCCGTTACCCCCTCGTCAAGAACGCGTCATGGTGTGTGTATTAGCCACGTAGTCCGTGGAGGACCAGGCCGCAGACCGTGTCGAAGGCCGCGTCGATCTCCGGGTGGGACCACTCCGGCGCGTAGGCGGGGTCGTGGAAGCGGTTGGTCGCGTCCCAGACGGCGCGGGCGGTGAGGGCGGGGTCCGGGAGGGAGAACTCGCCGCGTTCCGTGCCGTCGCGGAGGATGTCGGTGAGCTGGCCGACCATCGTGGCGATATGCCGTTCGACCGTGGAGCTGTTCTCGCCGACCAGTACCAGGTAGGTGGCGAACAGCTCGGGGTCGTCGCCCGCCTTGCGGCGCTTGGCGGCGAAGAGGGCCGTCAGCCAGTCGCGCAGGCGCTGTTCGGCGGGGGCGTCGGAGGACGCGATGGCGGACAGGGCCTCGTGCGACTGGTCGAGCCAGCGTTCGGTGACGGCCTCCCGGAGGGCGGCCTTGCTGCCGAAGTGCCGGTAGACGCTGCCGTGGCTGACGCCGAGCGCGCGGGCCACGTCCACGACGGTGGCCTTCGCCGGGCCGAAGCGGCGCAGGACCTCCTCGGTGGCTTCGAGGATGCGGTCTTGGGTCAGGGGCTCGGGCGGCATGTGGGTACGGGTCCTTTCCTCCGGCGCCGGCGCGCCTGGGACGACCGTACCCGGCCGGCGGCGCGTCCGGGACGTGCGGGGCGGCGTCCCGTGGGGGAGGGAGG
>NZ_JBPQTX010000328.1:0-7682 GCF_051386555.1 Streptomyces sp. URMC 126 | reverse complement strand
CCGCCGCCCCCACACCCCGTCCCCGACTATCCGGCGCAGCCGTGGGGAGAACAAGAGCCATGGGACCGGTGGTGAGCCTGTGGCTCGGGACGCGGCTGCCGTACGAGCGGGCCGTGGCGGACGCCTTGGCGTGGTGGGGTCCGGCGGTGGCGGCCGTCGCGGACGACGACAGAAAGGGTGACGGAAGCGGTGACGGAACGAGCAACACGGCATCCGACCGTTTCCGGGTGCTCGGGAACTCCCCCACGCTCGCCCTCCCCACACCACCGCCGGACGGCGCGGGCCCCTTCTTCTTCGCGGAGGACGAGGATCCGGCCGTCGGCCTGATCCTCCCGCCCGGGCTGCCGGCCCCGGCCTGGGGCCTGCTCGTCGGCGCCCACTGCTCCGCGCCGGTGGACCACCTGCTGCTCGGACACCTCGCGTTGTCCTTGGCGCGCCGCCTCGGCGCGCTGGTGGAGTTCGACGGCCCCCTGGACGGGACCGGGCGGGGCCCGGCCGGCCCGCCGCCTCCGCCGGGGGTCCTCTACCGGGTCGTCGAGGCGGCCGATGACGGCGGAGGGTGGTACGGGCATGTCGGCGACGCCGCGTTCCTGGCGGCCTGGCTGCGGCACCCCGCGTTCCGCCTGGGCGCCTGACGGCGGGCGGGGGCACGCCACAAGGGCACCGGGGACTCCTGCGGACGATGAGGAGAGATTCCCTCCCCCCGTCACACCTCACGGGCCACCGCCCGGATGAGGTCGCGGGAGCGGGCGCGGTCCAGGGAGGCGTTCTCCATCCAGGCGAGTTGGGCGCGGCACTTGCCGAGTTGCAGCTCGGCGTGCCAGAAGAGGGGGCCGAGTTCGGAGTCGAGCTGGGCGGTGTCCAGTTGGCGGACCGGACCCTCCGCGTAGAGCAGCGAGTGGCCGGCGCCGGGGAAGGCGCCGGTGGACATCGGGACGACCCGTAGGACGACGTGGTCGTGCTCGGACATCTCGGCGAGGTACTCCAGTTGCCGCCGGGTCACGTCCCGACCCCCGAAGCGGGTGCGCAACGCGGTCTCGTGGATGTATCCGACGTAGTCCAGCGGCCGGTCGCCGTGCAGGACGCGGGCGCGTTCCATCCGGAAGGCCACCCGGAGTTCCACCTCCAGCCGGCTGGGCGGCGGGAGCACCGCGGCGAAGATCGAGCGGGCGTAGTCCTCGGTCTGGAGGAGCCCGGGGAGGTGCATGACCTGGGAGGTCAGCACCCGTTCCGCGTGCCACTCCAACTCCGCGATGTCGAGCATGCCCGGCGGCAGGTCCGCTCGATACCGCTCCCACCAGCCCTGTTTGCGGTCGGTGGCCATGTCGGTGAGGGCTTCGATGTACCGCTCGTCGGAACACGCGTAGTTGCAGGCGAGGATGCGCAGACGCTCGGGTGAGACGACGCGCGTCCCCGACTCCATATGGGAGATCTTCGTTCGGTCGACGCCGAGCAGGCGAGCGGCGTAGTCGGTGGAAACCCCGGCCGCGGTGCGCATCTTGCGCAGCTCGCTCCCCAGCCTCTTCTGGCGTTCGGTGGGTGTCGTTCTGGGCGGCATGTGCCTTTCCTACTGGCTTGCGGGCCCGTCCGGTCCGGTGCGGGCGCCCGTTCACCCGATGGAGGCACGAGCCACCGCCGGGGTGGCACGGGTGCCCGAACGCGGGAGGCGCCCGGGAGCGGCTCCCGGGTGGCTTCGGGGCGGTTGCCGGGCGGCTCTCAAACATCCCGCCAGGGGGAAAAGCTTCGGACAGCGAGCGTTCAGAACAAGCCGTTCCGGTCTCCTCCGCCTCAAAGGCATCGTGACGCCCCTCCCGTATCACCCATGATCGTTTCCGTCGGACGGCGGTCCCGCTCGACCAGTGGTGCCGCCGTACCCTCCCCGGCCCGACCGGCCGGGACCGACCGACACATCGACCGATGGAACGGATGGACGGGAGAACCACGTGAAGTTCACGAGACTGACCACCCTGACCGCCGCGGACGCTCCCCTGACGGCCGCGGAGGAACTGGACACCCCCGACGGGCAGCGCCTCCTCGCCGCCCTGACGGTGATCGACGAGATGCCCGACGACGTGGCCCGGCGCGGGGACGACGCGGTCCGCGCGTACCTGGCCGACCGCCTCCCCACCGGACCGGACGGCGTGGTGGCCTTCGGCTGGTGGCAGACCACCAAGTGCGTCGCCGCCATCACCGCCGCCGTCGCGGGCGGCGCCGTCCCCGTCGCCAAGGTCCTCAAGCTCAAGGCGTTCATCAGCAAGGCCGGCGGCGTCAAGAAAGCCGCCTACCTCCTGATCCGCGTCGCCAAGGGCGAGGAGAAGATCAGCGAACTCGGGGCCACCCTCGGCGGCCTCGCCTCGGCGATCCTGGGCATCGACCAGATAAAGAAGCAGTGCCGCTGACCGGGGAGGCCCCGACGCCATGACGAGTACCACCACGCGTACGACGGCCCTGATCACGCCGGTGGACCCGGAGGCCCAGGACGAGGCGCGGGCCCTCGCCGCCGAGGGCCGCACGGCCAAGGCCGTCCGCCGCCTGCGGAAGAACTCCGGCCTCGGACTCCACACGGCCCCCGTCGCCCTGGACCTGCTCGGCCAGGGCCACACCCTGCCGGCCACCTACCGGCAGGCCCTGGAATCGCTCCGGCGTCTCGACGCGCCCCTGGTAGCCGAACTGACGGCCCTGCTGCGGAACGGCGAACGCGAAGCCGCGATCAAGCTGCTCCGCGAACGGACCGACATCGACCTGGCCGGGGGCTACCACCTCGTCACGGAACTGGAGTCGGAAACCACCCGCCCGGCCTGAACCGTCCGGCTCCCCCGCCGACGCCACGTCGGCGGGGGAGCTACGGGCGGGGGCCGGCGCCGCAGCGGCGTCGGCTTCGGCGTCGACCGCCCCGGGCCTCCGCGTCTCCCTCGCCACCGGGAACGACGTCGCCCCTTCCTCGTTCTCCGCGGTGGCCGCGCCAAGGCTGCGGCACGACGGGAAAGGGGCGGCTTGCGAACCGTCGCCGCCGCCGAGAAATGCGCCCCCGGCAGAAGGAACACCCGCTCGGGCTCTTCCTCCCCCGACGCTGACGCGGCGACGACGAACCGGTCAAGGCCCGACGGCAACGGAGCGCCTCGCTCCGGCACACCGGCAATCGACGGCTGCCCCGGTACGGGCGCGGCCCGGTCGCACCCACCGCCGAAGCCGGTCGTACCCACCGCCGAAGCAAGCCCGGACGCGCCTCGCGCCCGCCCCCGGCCTTACACCTCCCGGCGCATGCACACCCGTGGCCACCGGTCCAGGCCGTGTGCGGCCTCCCGCTCCCTGACCGCACGGAGCTCGGGGGTGATCTCGTCCGCGGACAGTCGGCGGAAGCCACAGCGCTCGTAGTAGGGAGCGTTCCAGGGGACGTCGGCGAAGGTGGTCAGGGTCAGCGCGGGGATCCCCGCCGTGCGGGCGGCGGACGCCAGGTGGTCCAGCAGGGCCCGCCCGATGCCCCGGCCGGCGGCGTCGGGATGGACGGAGACCTGCTCGACGTGGAGGTTGCCGTCGATCCGGTCGGCGAGCAGATACGCGACGGGAAAGCCCGGGCTCGCCCCGCCGCCGCCCTCCCCACCTTCCTCGCCTTCCTCGCCTTCCTGGCCCTCCACCGCCACCCAGGCCCGCCCGGCTCCGCGGTAATCCTCAAGCTCGTCGAGTGACAGCGGCTCGTCGTCGGCGATCTCCGCCATGCCGACCTCGTGGAACCGGCGCCCGGCGGCCCGTTCGAGGTTCCGGAGAAGCGGCAGTTCACACGGGTGAGGAGGGCGGATGCGCATGGGACCAGTGTGTTTGCGGAACGCGCGCCGCGTCGAACGCTTTTCGACCGCCCGAACCGACACCGCCCCTCCCCCCTCCCCCGGCGGTCACCGACCGCCGAACAGGTTCCGCACCCGCCGCCGGGCCCGGCCGGCCGTGCCGTAGTCGTCGTCGTCTCCTTCGCCTTCCGACTCCTCGTCGGAGGCGTTCAGGACGGTCCAGCTGACCGCCGAGACCGCCGGTTCGAGGGAGAGGCGGCTGACGGCCTCCTCCAGGAGGCTGTCGTCGCGGCGCTCGGTCGTCAGGTCGGCGGAGACGGTGACCTTCCCGGCGTCCTCCGCGTCCCGGCTGTGCACCGAGCGCAGCCGGAAGCCGGGACGGCCGACGGCCTGGACGACGAGGGTACGGACGTGGGCCTCCTCGGGCTCGGTGCAGACCACCTCGAAGTGGTAGTCGGTCGCCACCTCAGCCCCACCACGCGGCTCCCGGTCCAGCCGCCGGGCGAGCGGGCGCAACAGGGTGTTGGCGGCGACGACACCCGCCGTGCCGAGGATGGCGATCACATACAGGCCGGATCCGGCGAGCGCGCCGACGGCGGCGGAACACCACAGAGTGGCGGCCGTGTTCAGGCCGCGCACTCTCAGGCCGTCACGCATGATGACGCCCGCGCCGAGGAAGCCGATGCCCGAGACGATCTGGGCGGCCACGCGCGATCCGTCGTAGCCGGTGGTGCTGGTGGCGTCCGCGAAGCCGAACGAGGAGAGGAGCACGAAGAGCGCGGACCCGGCGGCGACGAGCGCGTTCGTCCGCAGCCCCGCCATCCGGGCCCGCCACTGACGCTCGAGCCCGATCACCGAGCCCAGCCCCAGCCCGGCCCCGATGTTGGCCGCCGCGTGCCACTCGTGCACCGTCATCATCCGACTCTCCTCCTCCGCTCGTCTCCTTGTGTCGCTTTGGTATCGGCGGGTCACGGCCTCCCGTTGAGCCGACAGCCCGTCAGTCGACGTCGCCATTGCGGTGATCGTGACCGTGACAGTGACCGCGCAGTCTTCCGGGCACGGAAAAGACCGCACCGGAACGGGTGCGTGAGGGCCTCCCGAGGGCACGGCACGGCCACGTCCGCCACCCCACCCGCGGGCGCGAACCAAGCGATCACCCCGCCTGCCCCACTTCCCCCGGCGCACACATCAGCGGACCGGGCACTACCAGCAGTCGCCCAGGACCGACCCCGAGCCGTCCGATGTGTACGTGGCGTACAGCATGAAGAGCTCCATCGGAATAGTCAGCGCTCCGATCCAGGCGACAGTGCCGGCCAGGAACCCCAGCTTGGTGTCCATGAGCCGGATGCCGTGTTTCCGCCGGACGCGCCGGGCCAGCAGGAAGCAGACGACAGCCGCGGAGACGCCCAGGGCCAGACCACCCCACGCGGCGACATGCTCCGCCTTCGGAAACGGCATACGCCGGCACGCCGCCTGCTGGCGGTCGACCCAGTCCTGATCGATGCTCTGGACCTGCCACGAGACGACCACCCCGACAACGGTCGCGACGGGCACCCACAGCGTGGCGATCAGAAAGCCCGGCGTAACGGGAAGCTTACGTTCGGATTTCTCCGGCAGGGAAGAATTCGCTGTATCCATCAGTACCAATCCGGATGCGGACGCACTATATAATTGCGCTGTTCACCGTGGTTTCTGGCCGCAACATGCTTGACGAGACAGGGCGGCGCCCGTCGAATCCGGCGCCGCCCCGCTTGAGTGCGGCGGCGTCGCCGCCGCCGCATTCCGATCCCGGTTCACCTCACGGTGAGACCAGCGTCTTCCATGTGCCGATCCGCTTCGCCGAGGTGTTCTCGTACAGCGAGGTCTCGCCCTCGATCCAGCGGACCAGCAGGTCGTTCCGGCCGCCGGAGCCGGTGAAGTCGCCCGCCGCCATGGCGGAGTTCCGGGCGTACGACGGGTGGGCCGGCTGGAGGACGGTGCCCGTGCCGAGGCGGCCGGACGTGGCGGTGATGCCGGAGAACGCCTCCAGCTTGCCGTCGGCGCGGCGGACCAGCAGGTCGGTGCCGCGGCCGGAGAGCTGCCCGGTGGTGAGGGAGACGGCGTCCTTCCAGGCGGTGTCCCTGTTCGCCAGGGTCCGCTCACGGCCGGTGCCGCTGCCGGTCACGCCGCTGTGCAGGGTGACGTCGCCGTCCTTCCAGCGCACCACCACGTCGTCGGCCTTGCCCGAGTCGAAGGCGCCGGCGGTGATCGCCGTGGCGTACTTCCAGTCGGAGCCGGCCTTCTTGACCACGTACTCCTTGGTGCCGCCCAGCCGTGCCGCGCTGATGTCGGAGAAGACGCTCACCTTGCCGGTGGTGGTGTCCTTCTTCTCGTCCTTGGCCCAGAGGACCATGAGGTCCGGGCGGCCGTCGCCGGTGAAGTCGCCGGTGGTGACCGAGCGGGCGTTCTTCCAGAAGGACTTGGCCTTGGCCAGCGTGCGCGGCGCGCCGAAGCCGCCGCGGCCGTCGCCCGGGTAGAGCGTGGCCTCGCCGTCCTTCCAGATGACCAGCAGGTCGTCGCGGCCGTTGCCGTCGAGGTCGGCGGCGACGACGTGGGTCGCGTATTTCCAGTCGCTCGCGGGGCCCGCGAGGCGGCCCTCGTACAGGCCGTTCAGGGGGGCCGCGCCCGGGGTGCCGTTCGCGACGGCCGTGCGGTAGAGGTTCTGGATCTCCTGGCCGTAGACGGGCGAGTAGCTCATCCAGTCGTCGTGGCCGGCGCTGTTCACCGGGCCGCCGCCGTTGTGGCCGCCGACGTTGCCTATCACGTCGCCGGTGCGGGTCTTGGCGTTGTAACCGGTGATCCACGGGCCGCCGGACACGCCGCCGTAGAAGCCGGCGCACCGCATCAGGATCTGGCGGTAGCCCGCGAGGCGCTCGGTCGGCACGGTGCAGCTGATCGCCCGCTGGCCGTTGCCGCTGAGGTGCGGGTAGCCGTAGACGGTGACCCTGTTGGCGAGGCGCGGGGTGTTCCGCAGCCGCAGCCCGGCGCCGGTCACCTCCTCCACCTGCTTCTTGCGCTTGAGCTCCGGGCCGACGCGCAGGAACGCGAAGTCGAGGTCGGAGTCCGCCTTGACGCTGTTGGACGTGTAGTTGGCGTAGGTGAACGCCTTCTGGACCGGGTAGCCGCCGAAGGGCTGGTCCTTCACCGCCTTGCCCTTGCGGAACTGCGGGATGAAGATGCCGTTCTTCTGCGCGCGCCCGGCGCAGTGCCCGGCGGTGAGGACGAGGTTGCGGTGCGCGCTGCGGACGATGCTCGCGGAGCAGAAGGTGGCGCCCGTGGCCTTGTCGTTGAAGAAGAACGTACCGACGGCGGGTATGCCGTCTCCGTACGTGCCCTTAGGGGTGCCCTTGGGGGCCGGGCCCACGCGTCCGGGTGCGGCCAGGCTGGGTGCGGCGGAGTCCGGGGCCGCGATCCGCGCGCCGCGGCCGGCGCCCGCCGGCACGGCGGAGGCCAGGCGCTCGGCCGTCCAGTACTTCTCCAGGGCGTCCGGGGTGGTGGTCGTGGCCGACGCGGACGCGGTGGGCGCGGGCTTGGGGGTGGTGCCCGGGCCGGGGCCGGGGGCCGCGACGGCTGTGGTGGCGGAGGCGCCGCAGGCCGCCATGGCGATGACGGTGGCGAGGCTCCGGGACCATCTGGAAGATGTCAAAGCGACTCACTGCACTAGGGGACAAATATTCGATCAAATGTTTGCACAGTGCGGTCGCGTGACGGCTGCCGGGCCCGGGGTGGGTGACTCTTGTCAGGGTTCGATGCGCTCTGCGCGCACGGCGGCGGGGAGCGGCACGGGGCGCTACGGCGGGTGCGTGCCCGAGAGCCTACGGCACCCCGTGGCGGGGGAGGGCCCGGCCCCCTCCCCCGCCA
>NZ_JBPQTX010000327.1:0-7715 GCF_051386555.1 Streptomyces sp. URMC 126 | reverse complement strand
GGCCGGCAGGGGCTCGGGCGGGCCGTCGATGCGGGCCGTCATGTCCATCGGATCCGGCGCGGGGGCCTCCGCCGGGGGCAGCGGCTGCGCGGTGACCGGGCGCGGCAGGACGCTCGTCGGGTCCTCGTCGCCGGCCGCGACCCGCTCCCCGGCCAGCGGGGGCCGGGCGTCCAGCTGCTCGCGGGTCAGCGTCGCGCGGGCGGCCCGGACCAGGCCGAGCATGCCGACGGCGTCCGACGGGCGCAGTTCGGGGTCGCGGGCGGTGGCCACCGTCACCAGGTCGTCGAGCTCCGGGGCCAGGCCCGGGACCTCGTGCGACGGCGGCGGCACGTCCCGGTGCAGGTGCTGGTAGAGAACCTGGGCGGGGCTGGCGCCGCTGTGCGGCTTGACGCCGGTGAGCATCTCGTAGAGGACGACGCCGCAGGCGTAGACGTCGGTGCGGGTGTCCGCCGTGCCGTGCTCGATCTGCTCGGGAGCCAGGTAGGAGACGGTGCCCAGGATGGAGCCGGTGTTGGTGGCGCTGCTGGTGCCCACGGTGCGCGCCAGGCCGAAGTCGGCGACCTTGACCCGGCCGTCGTCGCCGATCAGTACGTTCTCCGGCTTCATGTCGCGGTGCACCAGGCCCGCGCGGTGGGCGGCGCCCAGCGCGGCCAGCACCGGCTCCGCGATGTCCAGCGCCGCCCTCGGCTGGAGCGCGCCCCGCTCGCGCAGCACGTCCCGCAGGGTGCAGCCGGCCACGTACTCCATCGCGAGGTAGACGTACCCCCGGTCCGTCCCCTGGTCGTAGACGCCCACCACGTTCGGGTGGTCCAGGCGGGCCGCGGACTTCGCCTCCCGGATGAAGCGCTCGACGAAGACCTTGTCCGCGGCCAGGGCCGGATGCATCACCTTGACGGCGACCACCCGGTCGAGCCGGCTGTCCAGGGCCCGGTACACCGTGGCCATGCCGCCCGCGGCCACCCGCGCCTGAATGCGGTAGCGGCCGTCGAGCAGCTGGTCGACGAGGGGGTCCGGCAGGGTCGTATCCACGGTTGACGAGTCTACGAGTGATCGGCGGCGAGCTGTGCGTTCGTGGGGCCGTCCGGAGCTACGGGTGCGAAACGGTGACGTTGGGGTTGCCCCTGGCCCGCCCCTTCGCCGTTTCCTGGGGGCGAGCCCCCAGGCCCCCCGAAACCGCGCTCCGCGCGGTTGTCCTCAAACGCCGGACGGGCTGATACAGCCCGTCCGGCGTTTGAGGACAGCGCCCGGAGGGCGCTTCGGGGGTCTGGGCCCCTAGCGCGCGCTGAACGCCGGGCGTTCCGGGTCCAGGGCGGCCAGGCCCTCGCGGGGCGACGACGCCTCCGCGAAGTGGCGGCGCGGGATGCGCCCCGCCCGGTGCGCCAACCGCCCCGCCTCGACCGCGTGGCGCATGGCCTCCGCCATGAGGACCGGCTCCTGAGCCCGGGTCACGGCGGAGGCGAGCATCACGGCGGCGCAGCCGAGCTCCATGGCGAGCGCGGCGTCGGACGCAGTGCCCGCGCCCGCGTCCAGGATCACCGGGACCTTCGCCCGCTCGGTGATCAGCTGGAAGTTGTGCGGGTTGCGGATGCCGAGGCCGGAGCCGATGGGCGAGCCGAGGGGCATGATCGCGGCGCAGCCGGCGTCCTCCAGGCGGCGGGCCAGGACGGGGTCGTCGTTGGTGTAGGGGAGGACGGTGAAGCCGTCGTCGACGAGGATCTCGGCCGCGTCGAGCAGCTCGATGGGGTCGGGCAGCAGGGTGCGCTCGTCCGCGATGACCTCCAGCTTCACCCAGTCGGTGCCGAGCGCCTCGCGGGCCAGCCGGGCGGTGAGGACGGCCTCGCCGGCGGTGAAGCAGCCGGCCGTGTTGGGGAGCACCCGGATGCCGTGCCGGTCGAGCACGGAGAGGACCGAGCCGCGGACCGCCGGGTCGAGGCGGCGCATCGCGACGGTGGTCAGCTCGGTGCCGGAGGCGAGCAGGGCCCGTTCCATCACCTCCAGGCTGGGGGCGCCGCCGGTCCCCATGATCAGGCGGGAGGTGAAGGTGGTGCCGGCGATGGTGAGCACGTCGTCCGCCATGTCAGCCTCCCTGGACCGCGGTGAGGACCTCGACCCGGTCGCCGTCGCGCAGGGGCGTGTCCGCCCAGTCGCCGCGCGGGACGACGGTCTCGTTGACGGCGGCGGCGACGCCGCCCGGGGAGGCGGTGCCGGTGAGGCCGGCGACGAGCGCGGCGAGGGTGGTCCCGGGCTGGACGGCGCGCCGCTCGCCGTTGACGTGGACGGTGTGGACGTCGGAAGGGGTGCGGGGCGTTTCCGTGCCGGTCATGCGGTGGGCTCCTGAGCGAGGGAGGACGGGCGGGGGCCGGCCGGCGCGGCGAACCGGCGGGGGGAGAAGGGCCGGGCCTCCTCGGGCAGCCGCCCGGTGGCGAGGACCTCGGCCATGACGTCGCCGGTGAGCGGGGTCAGCAGGACGCCGTTACGGTAATGGCCGGTGGCCAGGTGGAGGCCGGGGAGCTCGGTCGGGCCGAGCAGGGGCGCGTTGTCGGGGGAGCCGGGGCGCAGCCCGGCCGAGGTCTCGGCGAGCGGCAGCTCGGTGAGGCCGGGCACCAGCTCGTGGGCGTCGCGCAGCAGCTCGTAGACGCCGCCGGCGGTGACGGTGGTGTCCCAGCCGAGTTCCTCGCTGGTCGCGCCGATGACCAGCTCGCCGTTCTCGCGGGGGACCAGGTAGACGTGTCCGCCGCGGACGACCGCCCGGACGGTGCGGGAGAGGAACGGCCGGTACGCCTCGGGGACGCGCAGCCGCAGCGTCTGGCCCTTGACCGGGCGGACCGGGGGCACCACCGCGGCGGGCAGCCCGGCGATCCGGCCGCTGTGGCTGCCGGCCGCCAGCACGGTCTGGCCGGCGGTGATCCGCTCGCCGTCGGCGAGTTCGGCGCCCGCGGCCCGGTCGCCGTCCAGCAGCACCCGCGCCGCCGCGGCCCGGTGGAAGGCCACCCCGGCGCGTTCGCAGGCGGTCAGCAGGGCGGCGGCCAGCCGCCGGGGGTCGGTCTGGTGGTCGCCGTCCACCCGCAGGCCGCCCTGGACTCCGGGGGCGAGCATCGGTTCCAGGCGGCGGCACTCGCGGCCGGTCAGCCACTGTGCGTCGAGCCCGCAGCGCTGCTGGAACGCGCCGAGTTCGCGCAGGTGGGCGCGGTCGTCGGCGTCGAGGGCGACGGAGAGGGTGCCGCAGGCGCGGTAGCCGGTGTCCCGGCCGCTCGCCTCCTCCAGCTCCGCCGTGAAGGCGGGGTAGCGGCGGGCCGAGGCCAGGTTGAGGGCGAGCAGCGCCTGCTCGCCGTAGTGCAGTTCGGTGACGGCGGCCAGCATTCCGGCCGCCACCAGGGCGGCCCCGCCGCCGGGCGCCGGGTCGGCGACGGCGGTCCGCAGGCCGCGCTGGGCGGTCCGCCAGGCGGTCACCAGGCCGATGATCCCGCCGCCGATCACCAGGACGTCGTACGTGCCCGGAGGCCCTGTGCGAGAAGACGCGTGCATGGGCGTCCAGCCCCTCCCTTCGCCGGCATGACCCGGATCAGGTTCGTACGGTCGGAGGCCGTCCAGCCTCCCTCTCAGCCCGGTCCGTCCGGGCTCCCGCGAGTGCTTGTGCACCGGCCACCCTAGTACGGGCCGGGAACGCGGCGGAAGGCGGCGCGGTGCCGCCGTGGACGCTGTGTCGGAGGTCTCCCCACCCGGTGCTCCGGATGCGGACGGCCGTCCGCCTACAGTGATCGGGTGAGTGAGCAGACGAACACCCGCAGTGGTACGGCCCCCGAGACGGCGACGGAGGGCGCGGCGCGGCGGCGCGTGGTCGTCGCCGGCGCCGGCATGGCCGGTGTGCAGACCGCCGTCGCCCTCCGCGAACAGGGCTGGGAGGGCACGATCACCCTGCTGGGCGCCGAGCCCCACCCGCCCTACGACCGGCCGCCGCTGTCCAAGGCGGTGCTGCTCGGCAAGGCCGACGGGTCCGCCTTCGAGGTCGACTTCGCCTCGCTGGACATCGAGCTGGAACTCGGCCTGGACGTCACCGGGTTGCGGCCCGCCGACCACGAGGTGGACACGGCGCGCGGCCCGGTCCCGTACGACGTCCTGGTGGTGGCCACCGGCGCCGAGCCGGTCCGGCTGCCCGGCGCCGAGGACCTGCCCGGGGTGCACCTGCTGCGCACCCTGGACGACGCGGAGCGGCTGCGTCCGCTGCTGGAGCGCAAGGGCGACGTGGTCGCCGTCGGCGCGGGCTGGATCGGCGCCGAGTTCGCCACCGCCGCCCGCGAGGCCGGCTGCCGGGTGACCGTCGTCGAGGCCGCCGACCGGCCGCTGGCCGGCGCGCTGCCCGCCGAGGTCGCCGCGCACATGGCCGACTGGTACGCGCAGAGCGGCGCCCGGCTGCTCACCGGTGCCCGCGTCGCCGCCCTGGAGCCGGGCGCGGTGCTGCTCGCCGACGGCACCCGGCTGACCGCCGACGCCGTCGTCGTGGGCATCGGCGCCCGCCCGGCCACCGGCTGGCTCGCCGGCTCGGGCGTCGAGCTCGCGGCGGACCGTTCCGTCGTCACCGACGAACGGCTGCGGACGTCCGTCCCGGACGTGTACGCGGTCGGGGACTGCGCCTCCTTCCCCTCCGCGCGGTACGGCGAGCGGCTCCTCGTCCACCACTGGGACAACGCCCTGCAGGGGCCGAAGGCCGTCGCGGCGAACATCGTGCACGGGCCGGCCGAGGGGCCGGTCTACGACCCGGTGCCCTACTTCTGGTCCGAGCAGTTCGGGCGGTTCGTGCAGTACGCGGGGCATCATGCGGCGGCCGACGAGATGGTGTGGCGGGGGGATCCGGCGGGGGCCGCGTGGACGGTGTGCTGGTTGCGGGGCGGGGTGCTCGTCGCGGTGCTGGCGGTGGGGAGGCCGCGGGATCTGGCGCAGGGGCGGAAGCTCATCGAGAAGGGGGCGGTGGTGGAGCGGGGGCTGGTGGCGGATCCGGCGGTGCCGCTGAAGTCGGCGGTGGGGTGAGGTGCCCCGGTCCCTCCCTTTCGCCGTTTCCCGGGGGCAAGCCCCCCGGACCCCCTGAAACCGCGCTCCGCGCGGTTGTCCTCAAACGCCGGACGGGCTGAAGTGCCCGCCCGGGTGTCCCCGGGTACCGGCCGCCCCCGGCGGATGGCAGGCTTGTCCCGTGACCGAGATTGACACGAAGATCGACGCCCTCGTCTCCGAGTGGCTCACCCTCCCCGACATCGCCGAGATGCTCGACGTGGAGGTGACGCGTGTACGGCAGCTGGTGAAGGAGGGCCAGCTGATCGCCGTGCGCCGCGGTGAGAACCGGGCGCTCCAGGTGCCCGCCGCCTTCATCGGCGAGGGCAAGGTGGTGAAGGGCCTGGCCGGGACCCTGACCCTGCTCAAGGACGACGGGTTCACCGACGAGGAGATGCTGGAGTGGCTGTTCACTCCCGACCCCAGCCTGCCGGGCACGCCCGCGCAGGCGCTGCGGGAGAATCGCGGCACGGAGGTGAAGCGGCGCGCCCAGGCGCTCGCCGTCTGACCGTTCCGCAGTGAACCGCCCGCGGTGCGCGGGCGGGCCCGTCCCGTCCGCGCACCGCCGATCCCGGGGGGAACCCACGATGTCCGCCACCGCCCGTACGCTTCCGCACGCCCCGACGGCCCGGGAGGCCCTCGCGGGCGCCCGCCTGTACCTGTGCACCGACGCCCGCAAGCGCCAGGGCGACCTGCCGGAGTTCCTGGACGCCGTCCTCGCCGGCGGCGTGGACATCGTGCAGCTCCGCGACAAGGGCATGGAGGCCGGCGAGGAGCTGGAGCACCTGGCCGTCCTGGCCGACGCCGCCCGCCGGCACGGCCGGCTGGTCGCGGTGAACGACCGCGCCGACGTCGCCCACGCGATCCGCTCCGACGTCCTGCACCTGGGCCAGGGCGACCTCCCCGTGCCCGCCGCGCGCGCGATCCTCGGCGACGACGTCCTGATCGGCCGTTCCACGCACAGCGAGGCCGAGGCCGAGGCCGCGATGGCCGAGCCGGGCGTGGACTACTTCTGCACCGGCCCCTGCTGGCCCACCCCCACCAAGCCCGGCCGCCCCGCGCCCGGCCTGTCCCTGGTGCGGCACACCGCCGCGCTGCGGCCCGAGCGGCCCTGGTTCGCGATCGGCGGCATCGACGAGGGCAACCTCGACCAGGTCATGGACGCCGGCGCCCGGCGCGTCGTCGTCGTCCGCGCGCTGACCCAGGCCGACGACCCCGGTGACGCCGCGGCGCGGCTGGCGCGCCGGATCCGCGAGCGCGACTGACGGCCGGCCGCCGCCGCCTCCGGTAGGTTGTCGTGTCCGCGCCCGATCATGGACGCGGACCCGAACACGACGAACGGAGACGGTCGGTGCGCAAGGCGGCACAGATCACGGGGGCGGCTCTTCTGGCCGCTGTGCTGATGACGGGTTGTTCCAGCGGGAGCGACGACAAGGACGACAAGAAGGCCGACGCCAAGCAGGACCAGGCGTCCGGGCAGTCCGCCGCCCCCGTCCAGGGCAGTGGCCCGGCAAAGAGCGGGGGGTCCGAGGGCAAGCCGGCCGCCGGCTCCCCCGAGGGCGTCTACGTGGCGCAGTCCGCCGAGGGGCCGATGGCCCTGAGCTTCGGCGGCGGGCACGCGGCCCTGGTGTCGGACGGCGGCAAGCGCACCTGCACCGGCCCGGTCAGGGGCAAGTCGTTCACGCTCACCTGCACGGACGGCAGCGACAAGCGCACCATGGGCCTCATCGAGAAGTCGGACGCCACCTCCCTGGTCGTCTTCTGGGAGGGCGGGCCGAAGGAGACCTTCACGCGGCAGAGCGGTGACAGCGGCATGAAGGTGCCCGGCCTGCCGAAGCTCGGCGGCTGACCCCGCCTCAGCCCGTCCGCAGCATCTGTGCCGCCGCCAGTTCGCGGTAGGCGGCACAGCCGGACAGCAACTCCTCGTGCCGGCCCGCGGCGACGTCCCGGCCCTCGTCCAGGACGACGATGCGGTCGGCGTTCTGGACCGTGGACAGCCGGTGGGCGATCACCAGGAGCGCGCACTCCTCGGTGATCTCGCGCATCACCCGCCCCAGGGCCAGCTCGTTGACCGCGTCGAGCTGCGACGTGGGCTCGTCCAGCAGCAACAGCGCGGGGCGGGTGAGCAGGGCCCGGGCGAGCGCCACCCGCTGCCGCTCGCCGCCCGACAGGGTGGCGCCCCGCTCCCCGACGGGACCGTCCAGCCCGCCCGGCAGCCGGTCCACCACCTCGGCCAGCCGCGCGAGTTCGACCACCCGGCGCACTTCGGAGCGGCTCGCCCACGGCGCCGCGTAGGTGATGTTGTCCCACAGCGAGCCGTGGACGATGTGGGTGTTCTGGTCGACGACGGCGATCCGGGCCCGGCACTCCGCGCGGGTCATCCGGGCGGCCGGACGGCCGTCGAACAGCAGCCGGCCGGCGTCCGGTTCGTAGAAGCGGGCGGCCAGGGCGAAGACCGTGCTCTTCCCCGCGCCCGACCGGCCCACCAGCGCCACCTGCCGGTGCGGCGGTACCTCCAGCGAGACGCCGCGCAGCACCGGCCGGCCGGGGCGGTAGCCGAACTCGACGTCCTCCAGGGCCAGGACGGGCGGGGCGGGGGGCGCCGCGGCGGCTGCTTCGGCGGGCGCCCGCAGGCCGCCTACGCCTACGGGTTCAATTTCCCGGCCCTCAAC
>NZ_JBPQTX010000326.1:0-7754 GCF_051386555.1 Streptomyces sp. URMC 126 | reverse complement strand
TAAGAGACAGCGGGCTGAATAGTCAGCCCGTCCGGCGTTCGAGGACGAGCGGCGGAGCCGCGGGGGCAACCCCCTACGCCACCCGCAGCGCCTGCGCGTCGCTCTGCTCCGGACGGATCCCCAGATCCCGCAGCAGCGCATGTGCCGCCCGCCGCCCCGAGAACAGGGCCCCCTGCACCGTGCTCGTGTCGCGGTGGTCGCCGCACACGTACAGCCCCGACAGCAGCCGCACCGGCCGCCGTACATCGTGCGGCGCCGGCATGGCCGGGACGGCGTCCGGGTCGTGATGGGCGGTCAGGAGCTCCAGGTCGTCGGGGGCGAGGCCGTACACCCGGGCCAGCTGTGCCCGCGCCGCGCGGTCGAGTTCGGCGACGGGTGTGCCGGCCGCCCGGCCGAGCACGGTGGAGGTGATCAGGGTGCGTCCGGCGGGGGCCCGGTCCGGGTCGACCTCGCTGGCGACGGTGGTGTGGGCGACCGGGCCGCCCCGGCCGCCGGTCACGATGAGGGAGCCGTCGCACGACGGCGCCTCGGCGGCCGTGTGGTGCAGGACCGTCACCGGGTGGAAGCCGGGGAGGCGCAGGCCGGGCAGCAGGTCGGCGGCGGCCCGGGCGCCGGTGGCGACGATCACCGAGCGGCAGCCGATCTCGCCGTGCGCGGCGGTCGTGACGGAGGTGATGTCCGCGGACGTGGCCTGGACCCCCGTCCTGATGGTCCCCGCCGGCAGCAGCCCCGCCAGCAGTTCGGGGATCGTGCCCGCCCCGCCCGCCGGGAGGCACAGCCGGCCGCGGGCGAAGCCGCGCAGCACGAGGTCGGCGCAGCGGCTGGAGGTGGTGAGCTCGGGGTCGGACAGCAGGGAGGCCAGCAGCGGGCGGAGGAAACCCTCGACCGTGCGGGCCGGCAGTCCCCGGGTGGCCAGGGTGGCGGCGGTCGGGCGGTCGGGGCGGGCCAGCATCCGGTCGGTGGGCAGGGTGGCGAGCCGGGCGAGCGCCGCGTCCAGCCGGGCCTGGTCCAGGCCGGTGGACCGCGAGCTGCGGGCCGCCGTGGCCAGCGCGCGGGCGGTGGTGAACGCCCGTTTCGCGCTCTTCGCGCCCCGCACCTCTCCGATCCGGTGGTTGCGGCCGTCGGCGTGGACCAGCACGCCCGGCAGGAACGGCCGCAGGGCGAGGGCGCCCAGGCCGGGGGTGCGGCGCAGGTCCGGGAAGGCGGTGTTGAGCAACTGGCCGGAACGGTCCAGCCGGAAGCCGTCGATCCGGTCCGTCGCCATCCGCCCGCCCGGCCGGTCCGCGGCCTCCAGGACGGTGACGCCGACGCCGGCGCCGGTCAGGTGGTGTGCTGCCGAGAGCCCGGCGAGGCCGGCTCCCACGATGACGACATCGGCGTGGTGTGCGGTGTGGCGTGCGCTGCTGGCCACGTGGCCTCCCGGGGTCGGTCCGCTCGTCGGTCCGCTCGCTCGGGGGCGTGATGCCCCCAACCGGACGGCGCGATGCGCGAGTTCGCCTCGACCGTAGAGAGAATTCCGGTCAATAACAGTCGCGCACGGATAGAGCACGGTCGCACGGCGGTCGCACGGTTACGGTTTCGGGGCGCTCAATCATCGGGCGGAAGCATGGCCCTCGGGGGCGAGTGCCGCGCGGACGGCGCTCTCGACGTCCGGATGCGCGAACCGGAAACCGGAGTCCAGCAGCCGCCGGGGGACGACCCGTTGGCCGGCCAGCACGTCGGAGGCGAGCTCCCCCAGCACCAGCCGGAGCGCCGGGGCGGGCGCGGGCAGCAGCGCGGGGCGGTGCAGCACGCGCCCCATGGTCCGGGCCACCTCGCGGTTGGTGACCGGCTCCGGCGCGGTCAGGTTCACCGGCCCGGACAGCGCCGGGGTGTCCAGCAGATGGCGCAGGGCGGCGATGTGGTCGCGCAGGGAGATGAAGCTCCAGTACTGGCGGCCGTTGCCCAACGGGCCGCCGAGCCCCAGCCGGAACAGCGGGAACATCCGGCCCCACGCGCCACCGCGGCGGCTCACCACCAGCCCGGTGCGGGTCAGCACCGTCCGTACGCCCGCCTCGGTGGCGGGGGCCGTGGCCGCCTCCCACTCCTGGCAGACCCCGGCGAGGAAACCGCGACCGGGCGGGGAGTCCTCGTCCAGCACACGGTCGCCCGCGTCCCCGTAGAAGCCGGTGGCGCTCGCGCTGATCAGCACCCGGGGCGGGGTGTCGAGGGACGCGACGGCCTCGGCGACCGCCGCCGTGCCGAGCACCCGGCTCTCGCGGATCTCCCGCTTGTACGCCTCCGTCCAGCGGTGCGCGCCCACGCCGGCGCCCGCGAGGTGCACCACGGCCTCGCAGCCGGCCAGCGCGCGGGTGTCCACCCGCTGCCGCTTCGGATCCCACTCGGCCTCGTCCTCGCCCCGGGGCGGGCGGCGCACGAACCGTGTGACGCGGTGGCCGTCCGCTTCGAGGGAGCGGACGAGCGCCGTACCGATGAGACCGGTCGAGCCGGTGATGGCGATGCGCATGGGTCACACCTTTCCCGGCCGTCCCCGGTCCACGCGCGGCGGGCGCGAAACGGCGCATCCGCGGGACGCCGGAAGGGGCGGGGAGGGTGGTGAGCCGGCAGGCGGTGGGCCGGCATCGCACGCGCGCCTCATGCCCGGAAGCGCTCCCACAGCGCGGGGAAACGTTCGGCCAGCACGTCCCCGTCCGTCACGTCGAACGCGGTCCCGTGCGGCTCCGCCGGCGCCGGCGGCAGGGCCAGGTCGGGCATGTCGGCGCCGGTGAGCTGCTCGTACGCCTCCTCGGCCGCGTACCCGAGGTCCTCGCCGTCCCCGTCCGCCTCCTCGTCGAAGTCGTCGAGCAGCTCGGCGAGCCGGTCCGGGTCGTGCAAGGCGCCCTCGAAGACGTGGCGGCCCTGCCCGATGAGCCAGCAGCGGAAGTAGTCGAACGCGTCCTCGCCCGCCCCGCCCAGCAGCACGGCCGCCGCGCCCCACAGGTCCCACTGGTAGGCCCGGTTGTACCGCACCTCGAAATGCCGGGCGAAGTCCGTCACCCGCTCGGGATCGAGCTGCATCAGCCGCTCGACCAGCAGGTCGGCCTGGTCCTCGGGGTCGCCGCCGGCGGCGGCGCGGGTCTCGTCGACCAGCTCCCAGAACTCCGTCTCGTCCATCACGGCAACAGCATCCGCCCTGGCCCGCCGGGGCGCACGCGGAGGGGTGCGGAAGCGGTCGTACGGAGACCCGCGCGCCGACTCGCGCGCGGTGCGCGGGAAAACACGACAGAAGGTGTCCGGTATCGATGGCACCGTCGGCCTCGCGCGACGAAACGTCGTGCCGACCGGGAACGGCTACGAGGACGAGAGGGGACGACACGAACGTGAACGCCGGAACGAGGGCACTCGAGGGCAAGGTCGCACTGGTCGCGGGCGCCACGCGGGGAGCGGGCCGGGCCATGGCCGTCGAACTCGGCCGGGCCGGGGCCGTGGTCTACGCGACCGGCCGCACCACGCGCGAGCGGCGCAGCGAGGTCGGCCGGCCGGAGACCATCGAGGAGACGGCCGAGCTGGTGACCGCCGCGGGCGGCACCGGCATCGCGGTCCGGGTCGACCACCTGGAGACCGACCAGGTCAGGGCGCTGGTCGAACGGATCGACCGGGACCACGGCCGGCTGGACGTGCTGGTCAACGATGTGTGGGGCGGCGATCACCTGCTGGAGTTCGAGACCAGGGTCTGGGACCTGAGCATCGAGCGCGCCCTGCGGATGCTCCGCCTCGCCCAGGACGCCCACCTGATCACCAGCCACTGCGCGCTGCCGCTGCTCATCCGGCGGCCGGGCGGGCTGGTCGTGGAGATCACGGACGGGACGCCGGAGTTCAACACCGACCACTACCGGGAGAACATGGTCTTCGACCTCGCCAAGTACGCGCCCGCCCGGATGGCCTGGGCGCTCGCCCACGAGCTGAAGCCGTACGGCGGGACGGCGGTCTGCCTCAGCCCCGGCTTCCTGCGCTCCGAGGAGATGCTCGACCACTTCGGGGTCACGGAGGAGAACTGGCGGGACGCGGTGGCCAAGGACCCGCACTTCGCCATCGCCGAGTCCCCGGCGTTCCTGGGACGGGTGGTGGCCGCCCTCGCCGGGGACCCGGAGCGGGGGCGGTGGAACGGGCAGGCGCGGTTCGGCGGCGAGCTGGCGGCCCACTACGGGGTGACGGACGTGGACGGCTCCCGGCCCGACTGCCTCGGGTACTTCACGGACGTCGTGTTCGGGGGGAAGCGGGCGGGGGCGGAGGCGTACCGGTAGGGGCGCTTGCCGGTCCGGCGCGCCGGGGCTCCTCCGCCCCGGCGCTCCGGTCCTCACCCGCGCCGGGCGCGTGCGCCGAGCGCCGGCGTCTGCTCCCTGACGGGCCCCGGACGGTCCCTTTCATGCGGTGACGCGGGGAAGGCTTCGGGTGCGGTCTCTCGTACGGAGGTGATGGACGTGTTCGACCTCAAGACCGAAGCCGACATGCGGCTGTACTCGGACAGGAAGGCGGCGGAGCTGGCGCACCTGCGGCGGGAGCGGGAGGAGGCGGAGGCGGGGTGCGTGGCTTCCCACGCGGGCGCGGGCGTGGAAGCGGGTGCGGACGTGGCCGGGGGCGGTGGGGGCGGCTGAGGTCCGGTCTGTCCTGAGCCCCGGTCCCGCCCTCTCACCGTTTTTCACCGGGGGCCGGCCCCCGCTCCCTCGGGCAGCCCCCGCCGGAACGGCCGGAGGAAGCAGGGACCGGGGCTCACCCCCCGACCCCGTACAACGCCGCACTCCTCCGTGCCGCCTCGGCGAACCGCTCCCGCAATTCCGCCGGCTCCAGCACCTCCGCCTCCGGCCCGAGCGCCAGCAACTGCTCGCGCGCGACGTCCAGGGACTCGACCGGCAGGGTCACCGTGATCCGCCCCGCCGCGTCCGCCGGCGCGGCCTCGGCGAGCGCGTCGCGGGCGGCGCGCCGTTCCGTGAGGTACGGCAGGCGGCGCGCGCCCTCCGGGGTGAGCCGCAGGACGACGCGCTCCTTCAGCAGCGACCGGGCGAACCGCTCGGCGTGCTCGTCCCAGAAGGCCGGGAGGTCGAAGGTCTCGTCGCGGCGGAAGGGGGTGGGGCCGACGGTGACGGCGGTGAAGCGGTCGACCCGGTACACCCGGGGCGTCGGGCCGCCGTCGGCCCGGCCCGGCTCGACCGCCCGGGCGATCAGGTACCAGACCCCCGCCTTGAGCACGAGCCCGTACGGCTCCAGCTCCCGTTCCACCTCCGCGTCGTCGCGCCGCCGGTAGCGGGCGGTGAGGCGGCGGTCGTCCCAGACCGCCTCCGCCACGGCGGGGAGGAGCGGCGGGGGGTCGGCCGGCTGCCACCAGCCGGGGGCGTCCAGGTGGAAGCGCTGGGCGGCGGTCGCCGGGGCGTCGCCGAGTTCGGGGAGGAGCGCGGCGGAGACCTTGAGGCGGGCGGCGGATGCGGCGTCGGCGAGCCCCATCTCGCGCAGGGCGGACGGCACTCCGGAGAGGAAGAGGGCCTCGGCCTCCGTGCGGCCCAGGCCCGTCAGCCGGGTGCGGTAGCCCCCGACGAGGCGGTAGCCGCCGGTCCTGCCGCGGTCGGCGTAGACGGGGATCCCGGCCTCGGAGAGGGCGAGGACGTCCCGGGCGACCGTGCGCTCGGAGACCTCCAGCCGCGCGGCCAGCTCGGCGCCCGTCATGGACGCGCGGGACTGCAGCAGCAGGACGAGTTTGATCAGACGGGCCGCTCGCATGCGCCCCATGATGCCGCCACGGGAAAACCGGGGGGGATCAGGGGACGACGACAGGTACCCGTACGCCCAGCCAGGGCATGGTCGACGGACGAGGACCTGTCGTCACCCCTGAGCCGCTCCGCGACACAGGACAGGGCGCGCGGCGCGGCTCCGCGGAGACGATACGCCCTGATCGATGATCGATCAACCGGTGTCGGCGGACCCCGCTGTGCCCCACCCCTAGGGGGCGTCCTCAGATCTGCGGGGCGCAGCCCAGCACATGGGTCCGCAGCAACTCCCCGATCCGGGGATCGCGCCGGCGGAACGCGGTCACCAGCTCCGCGTGATCCTCCGCGTGGGCCCTCGGCTGCGGGCTCAGCCAGCGGATCGACAGAGCGGTCCACACCTCGATGCCCAGCGACTCCCAGGTGTGCAGCAGGACCGAGTTCCCGGAGGCCAGCACGATCTCCCGGTGGAAGGCCACCGTGTGCCGCGCCTGGGCCTCGCGGTCGCCTCTGCGGTCCGCCTCGTACAGCGGTGCCAGCTCCCGGTCGAGCGCCGACGCGTCCTCGGCGAGCGCGTCGGCCGCCAGTTCGGCGGCGACCTGCTCCAGGCCCGCGCGGACCGGGTAGCTCTCCCGGAGGTCGGCGGCGGTGAGCTCCCGGACGCGGACGCCCTTGTTCGGGGACGACTCGATCAGCCGCAGGGACTCCAGCTCGCGCAGCGCCTCGCGCACCGGCGTCTGGCTGACCAGCAGCTCCGAGGCGATCCGGCGCTCGACGATGCGCTCGCCCGGCTGCCACCGACCGCTGACGATGCCTTCCAGGATGTGCTCGCGGATCTGCTCGCGCAGGGAGTGCACGACGGGGACGGCGGGGACGGCGGGTGGTGACATGGGCGCTCCTCGGCGGCCGGACGTTCGCCCGGCCATTATCCCGGTGGGGAAAGGGCGCGGCCCCGGCCCGTACCGGAGTACGGAGCCGGGGCCGCGCCCTGTTCGGCGTGGGCCGGAGAGCCGGGATCAGAGACCGATCTCGGTCTCGAACTCGGCGGCCTCCAGGATCGCCTTGACCGTCGTCAGGTAACGGGCCGCGTCGGCGCCGTCCACCAGGCGGTGGTCGTAGGAGAGCGTCACGTACGTCATGTCGCGGACGCCGATGGTCGTGCCCTCCTCGGACTCGATGACCACCGGGCGCTTGACCGTGGCGCCGATGCCGAGGATCGCGACCTGGTTCGGGGGCACGATGACCGTGTCGAACAGCGCGCCGCGCGAGCCGGTGTTGCTGATCGTGAAGGTCGCGCCGGACATCTCGTCCGGGCTGATCTTGCCCGTACGGACCTTGCCCGCCAGCTCCGCCGTCTTCTTGGCGATGCCCGCGATGTTGAGGTCACCCGCACCCTTGATGACCGGGGTCATCAGGCCCTTCTCCGAGTCGACGGCGATGCCGACGTTCTCGGAGTCGAAGTAGGTGATGGTGCCCTCGTCCTCGTTGATCCGGGCGTTGACGACCGGGTGGGCCTTCAGCGCCTGGACGGCGGCCTTGACGAAGAACGGCATCGGGGAGAGCTTGACGCCCTCGCGGGCGGCGAAGCCGTCCTTGGCCTTGGCACGCATCCGCATGATCTTGGTGATGTCCACCTCGATCACGGAGCTGAGCTGGGCCTGGCCGTGCAGCGCCTTCATCATGTTGTCGGCGATGACCTTGCGCATACGCGGCATCTTGACCGTCTGACCGCGCAGCGGGGACGCCTCGACGGCCGGGGCCTTCGGCGCGGCCGGGGCCTGGGCGGCCGGGGCCGGCGCGGCCTTGGCGGCCTCGGCGGCGGCCAGGACGTCCTGCTTGCGGATACGGCCACCGACGCCGGTGCCCTGGACGCCCGCGAGGTTGACGCCGCTCTCGGCGGCGAGCTTGCGGACGAGCGGGGTCACGTAGGCGCCGTCGGTGTTGGCGGCGACGGCCGGGGCCGGGGCCTTCGGCGCGGCCGGGGCCTGGGCGGCGGGAGCCGCGGGGGCTGCCGGGGCC
>NZ_JBPQTX010000325.1:0-7757 GCF_051386555.1 Streptomyces sp. URMC 126 | reverse complement strand
CCTCCGGACCCCGCCCCCGGCCGCACCCCGTCCAGCACCGTGTCCACGATCCCCTCCGCGAGCCCCGCCGGCAGTTCCGTCCACTCGTGCAGCACCGCCCGTACGAGCATCGGGCTGACGATGAGGTCGATGAGCAGGTCCACGTCGACGTCCGGGCGGATCTCCCCGGCCGCCGCGCCGCGCCGCAGCACCGCCCGGAACGCCTCCCGCCGGGCGGCGACGACCGTGTCGTGGTACTCCCGCCACACCCGCGGCTGCGCCTGCACCTGGCCGACGACGGTACGCATCACCGCCGACGAGCGCTTGGCCAGGCCGCGCCGGCGCAGGAAGTCCAGCAGCGCGACGAGATCGTCGCGGACGGAGACGCCGGCGAGCTCGGGGGCGGACTCCTCCAGGGAGCGCAGGACGTCGAGCATCAGCGCCTCCTTGCCGGCCCAGCGCCGGTAGACCGTCGCCTTGCCGACGCCGGCCTCGCGGGCGATCCGTTCCATGGACAGCTCGCCCACGGTGACGCCGCGCTCCAGCAGCCGCAGGACGCTCTCGATCACGGCGGTGTCGACGGCGGCGCTGCGCGGCCGTCCGCGCTGCTGGCCGGGGAGGGGAGCGCCGGAGGGGCCGGCCTCCCGCGGCGGGCCGCTCACCGCCGGGCCTCCTCCGCTTGTGGTCGCTCGGCGGGGCGGCCGGGGCCCGGGCCGGCCGGGGTCGCGTTCTTGCCGGGCAGGAAGACGCCGGCGACCAGCGCGCCCAGCGCGGCGACCCCGGCCGCGCCCAGCGCGGTGACGTGCATGGCGTGCAGGAACGCGTCCTGCGCGGGGCCGACCAGGTCCCGTCCGGCCGGTCCCAGCCGGTCGGCCAGGCCCAGGGTGGCCTCGATCGACTCGCCGGCCGCGTGCCGGGCGGACCCGGACAGGCCGGGGACGCCGTCCAGCCGCGCGGAGATGCCGTCGCGGTAGGTGGTGGAGAGCACCGAGCCCAGCACGGCCACGCCGAGGGCGCCGCCGACCTGCCGGAACGTGTTGTTCACGGCCGAGCCGGAACCGGCCTTCTCGCGCGGCAGCGACTGCATGATCGAGACGGTGGCGGGCGGCATGACGTGCGCCATCGCCGTGCCCTGGAGGAAGAACAGCACCTCAAGCACCCAGATCGGGGTGTCGGCGTCCAGCAGGACGAAGCCCGACATCGTGCAGGCGACCAGCAGCATCCCGCCCGAGCAGACGGCCCGCGCGCCGAACCGGGCCACGATCAGGCGGGCGCGCGGCGCGAAGAACATCTGCGCGGCGGCCAGCGGGAGCAGCAGCAGTCCGCTCTGCAGCGGGCTGTAGCCGCGCACGCTCTGGGTGTAGAAGACGGTAAAGAAGGTGACGCCCATCAGGCCGAAGAAGACCAGCCCGATCGAGGCCACCGCCGCCGAGAACGTCGGCTTGCGGAAGTACCGCATGTCCAGGGCGGGATGGCCGCTGCGCCGCTCGTGCAGGACGAAGAGGACGAGGACGAGCAGTCCGCCGCCGACCGTGCCGAAGACCTCCGGGTCGGTGAAGTCGGCGAGCTGGCCGCCCTTGATGATGCCGTACACCAGCAGGACCAGGCCGACGACGGACAGCAGCACGCCGAGCGGGTCCAGGCGGCCGGGCGAGGGGTCCTTGGAGTCGGGGACGAGGATCACCATCGCGATGATGGCGACGATCACGATCGGTACGTTCACCAGGAAGACCGAGCCCCACCAGAAGTGGTCCATGAGCAGACCGCCGGTGATCGGGCCGATCGCGATGGCGAGCCCGACCGCGCCGGCCCATATGCCGACGGCCTTGGGCTGCTCGTCGCGCTCGAAGACGTTCATGATGATCGCGAGGGTGGCGGGCATCACGAAGGCGCCGCCGAAGCCCATCACCGCGCGGAACGAGATGAGTTCGCCGGGCGAGCCGGAGGTGGCCGACAGCACCGAGCCGATCCCGAACACGACCATGCCGAAGAGGAGGACCTTCTTGCGCCCCAGCCGGTCGCCCAGCAGGCCCGCCGTGAAGAGGATGCCGGCGAAGACCAGCGTGTAGGAGTTGATCGCCCACTCCAGCTGGCTCTGGGTCGCCCCGAGGCCGGTGGGCGCGGGCGAGGCGATGGTCTTCATCGCCACGTTGAGGATCGAGTTGTCGAGGACGACGACGAGCAGACTGAACAGCAGCACGGCGAGGATCGCCCAGCGCCGCCTGTGCACGGTCTCGGATACCTGGCGCACCGGCGCTTCACCGGCAGGGGTTGTCATACCTCCACCGTAGACCGCTTTCCGATACGGCACCGTCTCGTATTAAGGAGGTTTTGCCCGCCGGGCAAACCGAGGCCGGGAGCGGGCGCTCTGTTACCCCCGGCGCCTTCCTCGCGCCCCGCGCCGCGTGTCAGCATGGAGGGGATCCGGAGACGCCGCGAGGGCGCTTCGAGACGACACAGGAGCCACTGCCATGACGCATGCCGTGACACCACCGACAACGGCCGACAGCAGTCGTACGGGCGCCGCGCCCGGCAAAGCGCTGTACGGCGGGACGGGTTCCCGGCGCATCACCGTCCGTGACATCGCCGCCGCGAAGGGGCGCGGCGAGAAGTGGCCCATGCTGACCGCCTACGACGCGATGACCGCCTCCGTCTTCGACGAGGCCGGCATCCCCGTACTGCTCGTGGGCGACTCGATGGGCAACTGTCACCTCGGCTACGAGTCCACGGTGCCGGTCACCATGGACGAGATCACCCTGCTCTCCGCCGCCGTGGTGCGCGGCACCAAGCGCGCGCTGATCGTCGGCGACCTGCCGTTCGGCGCGTACCAGGAGGGCCCGGTCCAGGCGCTGCGCAGCGCGACGCGGCTGGTGAAGGAGGCGGGCGTCGGCGCGGTCAAGCTGGAGGGCGGCGAGCGCTCGGCGGACCAGATCGAGCTGCTGGTGCAGGCCGGCATCCCGGTGATGGCGCACGTCGGGCTCACCCCGCAGTCCGTCAACGCCTACGGCGGCTACCCGGTCCAGGGCCGGGGCGAGGAGGCCGCCCAGCAGTTGCTGCGCGACGCCAAGGCGGTGCAGGACGCGGGCGCCTTCGCCGTGGTGCTGGAGCTGGTCCCGGCCGAGCTGGCGGCCGAGGTCACCCGCATCCTGCACATCCCGACCGTCGGCATCGGGGCGGGCGCGGAGTGCGACGCCCAGGTGCTGGTCTGGACGGACATGGCGGGCATGACGTCCGGCCGGGTGCCGCGCTTCGTCAAGCAGTACGCCGACCTGCGCGCGGTCCTCGGCGGCGCCGCCCGGGAGTTCGCGGAGGACGTGGTCGGCGGGGCGTACCCGGCGGAGGAGCACTCCTTCCACTGACCGGGCCGCCGGTCCCCGGCCGGCCGGCCGGTTCCCGCCGGCCGGCCGCCGCAGCTGAACGGTCAACTGCCCGCCGGTGAACGGCGAACGGGGGCACCGACACGGCCGCACGGCCCGTGTCGGTGCCCTGTCGGGCGGATGTCGGCCCGTTGTCAGTGGGGTCTGTCAGCCTCTTCCCATGACACGAAACGACATCCTCGAAGACCGCGGCAACGCCGTGGAGGTCCGAGGGCTGGTCAAGCACTACGGCGAGACCAGGGCCCTGGACGGGGTCGACCTGGACGTCCGCGAGGGCACCGTCCTCGGCGTCCTCGGCCCCAACGGCGCGGGCAAGACGACGCTGGTACGCGTCCTGTCCACGCTGATCCGCCCCGACGCCGGGTCCGCCCGGGTCGCGGGGTACGACGTCCTGACCCAGCCCCGGCAGCTCCGCCGGGTGATCGGCCTGACCGGCCAGTACGCCTCGGTGGACGAGAAGCTCTCCGGCTGGGACAACCTGTACATGATCGGCCGGCTGCTGGACCTGCCCCGCAAGGAGGCCCGGCGCCGCGCGGACGAGCTGCTGGAGCGCTTCTCGCTCACCGAGGCGGCGAAGCGGCCGTCCGGGCAGTACTCGGGCGGTATGCGCCGCCGGCTGGACCTGGCCGCCTCGATGATCGGCCGGCCCGCCGTGCTCTACCTCGACGAGCCCACCACCGGCCTCGACCCGCGCACCCGCAACGAGGTCTGGCACGAGGTGCAGTCCCTCGTCCGGGACGGCGCCACGGTGCTGCTCACCACCCAGTACATGGAGGAGGCCGAGCAGTTGGCGAGCGAGCTCACGGTGATCGACCGGGGCAAGGTGATCGCCGGCGGCCGCGTCGACGAGCTCAAGGCCAAGGTCGGCGGCCGGACGCTGCAGATCCGCCCGGCGGACCGGTCCGAACTGGCGCGCGTGGTCGGCGCGGTGGCGCAGGCCGGTCTCGACGGTGTGGGCGGCGCCACCATGGACGAGGCCGAGGGCCTGGTCAACATCCCCATCGTGAGCGACGAGCAACTCACCGCCGTCGTCGGCATGCTGAGCGCGCGCGGCTTCGCCCTGGCCGGCATCAACACCCATCTCCCCAGTCTGGACGAGGTGTTCCTGGCCATCACCGGCCAGAAGACGTCCCTCACCGACGACGCCCCGCGTACCGGCGCCGACGCCGAAGCCCTCCAGGAGGCCGCCGTATGACCACCGCGACGATCGGCGCGCCCGTGGCCGCGCCCGCCGACGAGGGGCGGATCCCCCTCCGCTCCCACCTCCGGCACATCGGCGCCCTCGCGCGCCGCAACGCGCTCCAGATCAGGCAGGACCCGGAGTCGATGTTCGACGTCCTGGCCATGCCGATCATCTTCACGCTGATGTTCGTCTACGTCTTCGGCGGCGCCATGTTCGGCCCCGGGCAGCAGGAGGCGTACGTCAACTACCTGGTGCCCGGCCTGATGGCGATGACCGGCCTCAACATCGCGATGGCGGTGGGCTCGGGCGTCAACGAGGACTTCCGCAAGGGCGTCATGGACCGCTTCCGGACCATGCCCATCGCGCGGTCCTCGGTGCTCATAGCCAAGATCGTGACCGAGATCGGCCGGCTGCTGGTGGCCGTGGCCGTCCAGCTCGCCATCGGCTTCGCCCTGGGCCTGGACGTCAAGACCTCGGTGTTCCACCTGCTGGGCGCGGTCGCGCTGAGCGTGGTGTTCGGCTCCGCCCTGATGTGGATCTTCATCCTGATCGGTCTGACGATGAAGACCGCGCAGGCCGTGCAAGGGATGGGAATGCTCGTGCTGATGCCCCTCCAGTTCGCCAGCTCGATCTTCGCCAAGCCCACCACCATGCCCGGCTGGCTGCGGACCTTCACCGAGTACAACCCGCTGGCCAACCTCGCCGACGCCTCCCGCAACCTGGTCATCGGCGGCCCGGTGGCCCACTCGGTCTGGCTGACGCTGGCCTGGTCGGTCGGGATCACCGCGGTGACGGCGCCGCTGGCGGTCCGCCGCTTCCGCAGCAAGACCTGACGGCGGTGGCGCGCGGTGTCCCCGGCCGGCCGGGCACCGGCCGGGGCCGGGAGCGGCCGGGGCCGGGAGCGGACAGGGCGCCCGCCGGGCGGGGCTCGCACCGGCGCCGGGCGGACCCGTACCGGCGCCGTGCGGGCCCGTACCGGCCGGGCGCAGGCCTTCCACGGCGCGGGCCGGGCGGTTCAGACCAGACCTGGGCGGTTCAGACCAGACCCGGGGGGGTCAGACCAGAGCGACGGCCTCCTCCAGGGTGAGGCGGCCGCCCTCGGCGTACGCCCGCTCGTACACCTCCCCGTCCAGGGCGGTCCGGGCGGCGGCCGTCGTCCGCTCCCGGACTTCCCGTTCGGCGGACGCCTCGTGCAGGCCGGCGGGGCGCAGGGCGGCGACCGCGCCCAGGAGCCGGGCCGCCGTCTCGGCGTGCTCCCGGCCGGGCAGCGCCGAGTGGGCGAAGGCGGCGTTGAGGAGCATGTGCACGGGCAGGTGCGCGGCGACGAGGGCGGTGAGCGGGTCGTCTCTCGTGGTCAGCGCGGACCGGAGCCTGGACAGCGCGTCGGCCGGCTTCCCTTCGAGGGCGTAGAGCCAGCCGAGCACGCTCTCGAGCAGGCCGGCGAACAGGGGGACGGAACGGTCCCGCAGTTCCCCGTACAGCCCCTCCAAGATTTCCCTGGCCTCGGCGTGACCGCCGTTGCGGGCGATCCGGATGCCGAGCGAGATCCGGATGAAGTAGGCGGCGTCGGGGTTGAGCGGCTCGGCCTCCTCCAGCGCCTGGCGCAGCAGCCGCTCGCCCTCCGCCCCGTCGATTTCCCCGGACTCGGTGAGCACGTCGGCGAGCCGGCACCTGAGCATCGGTACCTGGGCGGTGGACCCCAGGACGCGGACGTTGTCCAGCGCCTCGCGGTAGTCCCGCGCGGCCTCCGCGAACGCCCCCCGGCGCTCGTGGCTCTCGGCGCGCCCGGACAGCGCCTCGGCCACCCCCCAGGCGTCCCCGATCCGGCGGAACACCTCCAGGCTCTCGTCGGCGTCCCGCAACCCCAGGTCGGCGCGGCCGGGTATCTCGTTGAGGAGCTTGGCCCGCTGCTGCAGGTGGAAGGCCAGCTCCCAGTCGTAACCGAGCTCGCGGCACATCTCGATACCCCTGTCCAGGGCCCGGTAGATACCCGACACGTCGCCGATGAACAGCCGGACGAAGTACCAGGAGAAACCCGGCACACGGCAGTTCTGCGGCTGCCCCGGGCCGTAGGCGACGGCGACGCGGCGCATCCAGGCTTGCGTCTCCGGGTCGTCCATCCCCCGGATGTCATGCTCCCGGTTCGACAGCCAGACGAGCCGGACCTCGCGCCGGGCCTCCATCAGCAGCTCGGGCGACATCGGCGGCGGCGCGTCGATGCACCGCTCGAGCAGCGGCGGAGCCGGCCGCACGGGTTCGTCGAACGGGTCGGGGCCCAGCCCCATGGCGGCCTCCGACCAGGTGCTGCCGTCGACACGGTGGTCGCGCAGCTGCCAGAACCAGCCGAGGGACAGCACCAGGCACAGCGCCTCCTGCTCGTCCCGCGCGGCGACCGCCCGCCGCAGCGCGGTACGCAGGTTGTCGTGCTCGCGCTCCAGCCGGTCGAGCAGGACGCGCTGCCCCGGGCCGCGCAGCAGCGGCTCGGTGGTCCGGGCCAGCTCCCGGTAGTACACGAGGTGCCGCCGCTCGACGGCACCCCGCTCCCCGGCCTCGTCCAGCCGCTCGGCCGCGTACTCCCCCACGGTCTCCAGCAGGCGGTACCGCATCTCCCCGTCGTCCGCGGGCGCGGCGACGACGAGCGACTTGTCGACGAGCGACCCGACGAGGACGGCGACGTCCTCCGTGGCGACCTCGGCCGCGTCCGCGTCTCTCGCGGTCGGGTGACCACTGGGGACGCCGAGGCGGGCGTGAGCTACTGGGCCGCCGGGGGTTCCGGGACCGCCGTGAGCCTGGGGGACGCCGGGAAGCCCGGGACCACCGTGGACCTCGGGGCCACCGGGGAGCCCGGAACCACCGTGAGCCTGGGGGACGCTGGGGAGCCCGGAACCACCATGCGCCTCGGGGACGCCAGGAAACCCGGAACCATCATGGACCTCGGGGCCACCGGGGAGCCCGGGACCACCGTGAGCCTCGGGGCCACCGGGAAGCCCGGAACCACCGTGGGACTCGGGGACGCCGTGAGCCTCGGAGCCGCCAGGAATCCCGAAGCAACCCTGCGCCTCGGGGACGCCGGGAAGCCCGGGACCACCGTGAGCCTCGGGGCCACCGGGAAGCCCGGAACCACCGTGGAACTCGGGGACACCGTGAGCCTCGGAGCCGCCAGGAATCCCGAAGCAACCCTGCGCCTCGGGGACGCCGGGAAGCCCGGGACCACCGTG
>NZ_JBPQTX010000324.1:0-7768 GCF_051386555.1 Streptomyces sp. URMC 126 | reverse complement strand
AGGACGAGCGGCGAAGCCGCGACAAGCGGGGTCTGGGGCGCAGCCCCAGGAAACGGCGAAGGGGCGGGACCGGGGCACCCCCACCGCGATCAGCCACCCGGCTTGACCGTCCCCGACCCGGGCGGGTCGCCCCCACCGGCAGGCGGCGTCGCCGGCGGCTGAGTCACCGGCGGCGGATCCGTCTTCGGCGGAGCCGTAGGTTCGGTAGGCGTGGTCGGAGGCTGCGGCTTCGTCGTCTCGCCACCCCCCGGCGTACGCGTCTCGGTCGGCCGCCCGCCGCCGGGCGTACGGGTCGGCGACGGCGAGTCGCCGGGCGAGGCGGAGCCCGACGGAGAAGGCGAGGAGCTCCCGGACGGCGTCCCCGACGGAGCACCCGTCGGCCCCGGGGTGCCGGGCCGCTCGGGCCCCCCGGTGGGCCGCCCCCGCATCGGAGCGGGCCCGCCACCCCCCGGCACCGGGTGATCGGCGGTGAGATCGGGCTCACCGTCCTGCTGCGAAGCCGACCGGTCCGGCTTGACCGCGTCCTGATCGCCCCCACCCTGCTCGCCGCTCCCGGCGGAGGTGCCGAGCGAGACGACGGTGCCGAGCACGGCCGCGAGGACGACGCCGGCCCCGGCCGCGGCCAGGTTGCGGCGACCGCCGCCGGCCATCAGCTTCTGCGCCCAGGCCTGAGGCCCGCCGGGCCGCTTCCCGGACGCCCCGGCAGGAGCCTTGCCGGCACCGGCGCCGGCACCCGCACCCGCACGCGGCGCGGGCACCCGCTTGATGGCCGCGGTGGAGACGCGGTCCGGGTCGGTGGTGAAGGGCGCCGGCCCGGCGGGCGGCGCGGCGGACTGCTCGCTGCGGGCCGCCGGGACCTCCTCGCCCGCGGAGCCGCGCGGCCCGCCGGCGGGCGCCGGGAACGGCGGTACGCCCGGCCGGACGGGCGCGGGGGCCGGCGCCGGGCGGGACCGGTCGGCGACCAGGGCGAGCGCCCGCCGGCTGGCGACGGCGCCGCGCTTGTCGGCGAGCACCCCGCGCAGGCCGGTGGATGCCTCCAGCTCGGCGCGGGCCCGGCCGAGGTTGCCGGTGCACAGCGCCAGAACGCCCAACTCGTGGTGGAAATACGCTTCTTCGCCCACTTCGCCGGCCAGCCGGGCGGCCTCCTGGCCGTGCCGGAGCCCGCGCTCCCAGGCGCTCCAGTGCAGGGCGCCCGCGAACGCCGGCGCGGCCGTGCGGGCCAGCAGCACGGCGGCGGCCGGGTGGCCGGGCGCGCCGGAGGTCACCAGGGCGGCGAGCGCGGCGAGGACGACGTCGGCCTCGGCGGCGATGCGCTCGGGGGTGACGGAGGGGTGGCCGGCCCACCAGGCGTAGTGCCGGGCAGCGGCGAGGACGCGCTCGGCGGCCCCCTCGGACCAGTCCGCACCGGACGTACCGGACGCGCCGGCGAGCTGCTCGGCGACCCCGGCGGCCACCCGGTAGTGCGCGCCGACCGCGGTGACCAGCCCGCCGTCGACCAGCTCGCCGACGGCCGCGTCGGCGTGCGTGTCCCCGACGAGCGCGGGCAGTTGGGCCTGGTGCGGTACCTCGCCGCCCAGGGCGAGGGCGAAGCGCAGCGTCTCGCGGGCCGAGTCGCCGAGCCGGGCGGCGAGCGCCACGGCGGGGGCGGTCCCCCGGGGCAGCGGCTCGCGCCGCGCGGCCGGGGCGCCGGCGCTCCCGGCGTCCTCGGGGATGCTGAACGGCCGTTCGTCGTCGCCCGTACCGGCCTCGGACGCGGCGGCGTCGAGCCGCCGCAGCAGCGCGCCGGCCTGGACGAAGCGGAGGGGCAGCCCGTCCGACTCGACCCACAGGTCGGCCGCCCAGTCGGCCTCCTCGTCGGTGAGCGGCCGGTCCACGGCCGTCTCCAGCAGCTCCAGGGCTTCCGTGCGGTCGAGGCCGTCGAGGGCGACCTCTTCGACGTGGGCGTCGGCGGAGGGGGCGGGGACGTCGGGCCGGGCGGCGAAGAGGAAGGCGCACTCCGGGGTGGCGTCCAGGAGTTCGTCGAGCGCGGCGCCGCCGAACTCCAGGTCGTCGAGGACGACGACCGCGCCGATCTCCCGTACGGCGGCCGGCAGTCCGGCCCGGTCGGGCCGGTACGACGGCGCGTGGTGGACGGCGGCGAAGAGCTCGTGGAGGAGGTCTGCCGTGGTGCGGTGGCGGCCGTTCAGGCGGACGACGCCGTCGGGGGCCAGGTGGGCGCAGTCGGCCGCGACGACGTCCAGCAGCGTGGTGCGGCCGGAGCCGGCGGGGCCGGTGAGGCGGACGGAACGGCCGCGCGAGAGCAGCCGGCCGAGCCGTTCGCGGACCTCGCCGCGGCCGATGAGCGGCGCCCCGGAGCGGGCGGCCCCGGCGGGCGGCGGCGGGAGCGCGGCGCGGTCCCGGTCGGCGCGCGCCTCGGGGTCGTGCCGGCGGGGTTCCGCGGGCAGCCGGCCGGGTGGGCAGGGCTCTATCTCGCTGCCGTCCACGGGGTTGACGGTGAGCAGGTAATCCCCCGCGACGAGCTGGACGACCCGGACCGGCGCCGGGCCCTGGCCCGCGTCCTCCGCCGGGGAGGCCGGGGAGGCGGGGGAGACCGGGGAATCCGTGCCCGCGCGGCCCTCACCCGGGCGCGCCGCGTCGGGTGTCCGGTTGGTCGGGTCCATGGTCAAAGCCCCCCAGTCGCGTGGCGTGCCGTCGTGTCCTCCCGGCCTGTCCGCGCTCTTCCGACCACCGGTCCGGCGCCCCGCGGGCTTCTGCGAAGCGACGGGAAACCGAACAGACCTTGGGACAGTATCGCCGACGGGGGGCGCCCACGGCGCCCCGGGCGTCACCCTCGTACGGGTAATCCGGACACTCGGCTCACACCCGGCTCATCCGGCACGTTCGCAGGCCGGGAACGGGGTGATGCGGCCCGGCTGTTCGGGGTCCTCGATGGCGAGGATCCGGTGCAGCCGGGTGGCCACCAGCACGCGCTGCATCCGGTCCGGCACCCCGCGCAGCACCAGCCGCCGGCCGGTGCGCCCGGCCCGGCGGTGGGCCCCCATGATGACGCCCAGTCCGGTGGCGTCCCAGGAGTCCAGCTCGGTGAGGTCGAGGACGAGGTCGCCCCGGCCGGCGTCGAGCGCGGAATGCAGGACCGTTCGGGCGTCCGCCGCGTTGCGGACGTCGAGGCGGCCCCCGACGACCAGTTCGGCGTGGTCGCCCCTGATGTGCATATGCGCTCCCCTGAGTGCTGCGTGGTGTGGGTGTGGCTCTAAAGAACTGACTGCCTCTCACACGCCAAGGTTGCCGTCCGTTAGCGAACCATTACCGAATTCACACGGCAGAGTGAACGGGTCTTGGCCCCGACGGGTCAGTACTGGTAAAAGCCCTGCCCGCTCTTACGGCCGAGGTCGCCCGCGTCCACCATCCGGCGCATGATCTCCGGCGGGGCGAACTTCTCGTCCTGGCATTCGGTGTAGATGTTCCCCATCGCGTGCATCAGGATGTCGACGCCGGTGAGGTCCGTGGTGGCCAGCGGGCCCATCGCGTGGCCGAAGCCGAGCTTGCACGCGGTGTCGATGTCCTCGGCGGTGGCCACGCCGGACTCGTAGAGCTTGACGGCCTCGCCGACGAGCGCGGTGATCAGGCGGGTGGTGACGAAGCCGGCCACGTCGCGGTTGACGACGATGCAGGTCTTGCCGACGCCCTCGGCGAACTCGCGGGCCTTGGCGAGCGTTTCGTCGCTGGTCTTGTGACCGCGCACCAGCTCGCACAGCTGCATCAGCGGCACCGGCGAGAAGAAGTGGACGCCCACGACGCGCTCGGGGCGGGAGGTGGCGGCGGCGATCTTGGTGATCGGGATGGCGGAGGTGTTGGAGGCGAGCACCGTGTCCTCGCGGACCATCCCGTCGAGCGCGCGGAAGATGTCGCGCTTGGTGTCGACGTCCTCGAAGACCGCCTCGACGACGACGTCCGCGTCGGCCGCCGCGTCCAGGTCGGTGGTGGCCGTGATCCGCCCGAACGCCTCGTCGGCCGCCTCGGCCGTCAGCTTGCCCTTGGAGACGAACTTGTCGTACGAGGCCCGGATCCCGTCGGTGCCCCGCTTCAGCGCCGCGTCGGTGACATCCCGGAGGACGACCTCCCAGCCGGCCTGGGCGGAGACCTGGGCAATACCGGAACCCATCAGTCCGGCTCCGACGACGGCGAGCTTCTTGGCCACGGCTGTCCCCTTTAATTCCTGTGCGCTTACCGGCGGTTCACTTACGGCTCCGCTGCGGACCTTAGCGCCCGTCACCGCGCTGGTGGGGGCAGAGAGATGCGCGTCACGTCCCAAATGACGGACATCACACCGGACACCGCGGCAGCGCGGGCGCATGGCTCAATCCCGTCACTTCCGTACCGCGGGTCACACCCATCCGGGCCCGGGAGCCCCGGCGCCGACCGCTCCGGAACCGGCCGCGGCTAGGCTCGTGGACATGGTCAATCTGACGCGCATCTACACCCGCACCGGCGACAAGGGCACCACCGCCCTGGGCGACATGAGCCGCACCGCCAAGACCGACGCCCGCATCGCCGCCTACGCGGACGCCAACGAGGCGAACGCCGCGATCGGCGTCGCCCTGGCCCTCGGCGAGCTGCCCGAGGACGTCGCCCGGGTGCTCGTCCGGGTGCAGAACGACCTCTTCGACGTGGGCGCGGACCTCTCCACCCCGGTCACCGAAAACCCGAAGTACCCGCCGCTGCGCGTGGAGCAGTCGTACGTCGACCGGCTGGAGGCCGACTGCGACCGCTTCCTGGAAGGACTGGAGAAGCTGCGCAGCTTCATCCTCCCCGGGGGCACGCCGGGCGCGGCACTGCTGCACCAGGCGTGCACGGTCGTGCGCCGGGCGGAGCGCTCCACCTGGGCGGCCCTGGAGGCGCACGGGGAGACCATGAACCCCCTGACGGCCACCTACCTCAACCGCCTCTCCGACCTGCTGTTCATTCTGGCGCGGACGGCGAACAAGGAGGTCGGGGACGTCCTCTGGGTGCCCGGCGAGAACCGCTGAGCACCCGTTGAGCGGGCGGATCAGGCGCTCGGAGCCCGTTTCGGCCACAGGGTGTAGCTCCCCGCGATCACCACATTGATCCCGATCACCCACAGCATCCGCGTCTGCCACATCCGCAGCGAGGACGTGTCCCCGGAGCTCCCCACGTACCAGACGGCCGCCTGGAGCAGCGCCAGGGCGACCACCGCGGACAGGATCCAGCGGCCGGCGGTCTTCCACTCGTGGACCGCCCGCGCCCGTCCGTACTTCGGCGGCCTCACCGGCGGCGGCCCGCCCGCGAACCGGTGGGCGAAGCGCTGGTCCGCCCAGGTCAGCATGGAGTGGCCGAGGCCCACGGAGAACCCGACGTAGACGGCGGCCAGGCCGTGCTTCCAGTCGGCCGTCGCACCGTCCCGGAGGTCCAGCGCGGTCACGGTCAGCAGCACCAGCTCCAGGACCGGCTCCACCAGCAGCAGCGCCATCCCCGCCCGCGGCATGCGCAGCAGGTAGCGCAGGCTCAGCCCGCCGGCGAGCAGCAGCCAGAAGGCCACCTCGCAGACGACGATCAACGTGACGACCATGGCGCTCTCCTCTCCCTCCCTTCCAGGCTCGTCGCCGGCGCGGGCCGGAGCCTCCTCACGCACGGTGATTCGCGACTGCATCCTTCGATGTACACCGCGCGCCGCCGCGCGCCCGGGCGGCGGACGCCCGCGCCCGCCCTCCCGTGCTGTGATGGCCCCATGCCCCGCTCCCTCCCGCACCGCGACGACCTGCTGATCGCGGCGGCCGGTCTGCTCGGCGGCCTCGTGCTGTACGCGCTGGGGCTGAGCAGCCGGCCGCTGTCCGGGCTCCCCCGGTGGGTGGCGCTGGTCGCGCTGGCCGTCATGGCCGCGACCGAGCTGCTGCGCCGCCGGAAGCCGCTGTTCGCGCTCGCCGTCGGCACGGCCGCGCTGACGGTCGACCTGTGCTCGGGCAACCTGGTCGCGACCACGGTGATGTTCACGGACCTGGTGTACGCGGCCGTGCTCTACGGGCCCCCGGCCGCGTACCGCGTCCTCCCCCGCGCCTGCGAGGCGGTCACCGTGATCGGGACGCTGCTGTGCCTCGCCCTCATCCAGCGGTCGGAGGCCGTGCTCATCGGACTCGCGCTGGCCGTGGTCACCATCGCGCCCGCCTGGACGGGCGTCGGCGTCCGGCAGCACCGCGACGCGGCCGACGCGGCCCGGCTCGCGGCCGAACGGACGGTCCTGCTGGCCGAGATGGACCGGCGCGAGGCGGTCGTCGCGGAGCGCGCGCGGATGGCACGCGAGCTGCACGACGTGGTCGCGGGCCACCTGTCGGCCATCGCGATCCACTCCACCGCCGCCCTGTCCATCGGGCGGGAGGACGCGTCCCGCGAGGCGCTGGGCGTCATCCGCCGGGACAGCGTCCAAGGTCTGGCCGAAATGCGCCGTCTGATCGCCCTGTTGCGCGGGGCGGAGGACCCCGGCGAGCCGGCCGCGACCCCCACCCTCGACAGCCTGGACGCCCTCCTCGACCGGACCCGCGCCGTGCTCCCGGACGGGCGCTTCACCGTGCGGCTCGACGACGCGCGCGGCCCGGAGCCGCTGCCCGCCCCGGTGGAGCTGGCCGCCTACCGCATCGTCGAGGAGTCGCTGACGAACGCCGTCAAGCACGCGGCGCCGGGTCCGGTCACGGTGGAGCTGACCGGCGCGGACGGCCGGGAGCGCGCCCTGACCGTACGGGTGACGAGCGCGCTCGGCGGTGACGGTACGGAACCGCGCGCGCCGGGCGCCGGGGCGGGCCTGGTCGGGATGCGGGAGCGCGTCGCCCTGCTGGGCGGCCGGCTGGCGGCCGGACCGGCCCCCGGGGACGCCGGCACCTGGGAGGTACGGGCCGAGCTCCCCCTGAACGACGTCGACGCACCCCCGAACGACAAGGAGAAGAACGCATGAGCGAGCAGGAACGGCCGGTCCGCGTGGTCGTGGCCGAGGACCAGGCGTCGGTACGGTCCGGGCTGGTGCTGATCCTGCGGTCGGCCCCCGGCCTGGAGGTGGCCGGGGAGGCCGCCGACGGCGAGGAGGCCGTCCGGCTCGCCCGGGAGCTGCGCCCCGACCTGGTCCTGATGGACGTCCAGATGCCGCGGCTCGACGGCATCTCGGCCACCCGGCTGATCGCCGGCGAGGGCCTCGCCGATGTGCTCGTCCTGACCACCTTCGACCTGGACGAGTACGTCTTCGGCGCGCTGCGCGCCGGCGCGGCCGGCTTCCTGCTGAAGGACAGCGAGGCCGCCGACTTGGTGGCGGCGGTACGGACCGTCGCCCGCGGCGAGGGCCTGATCTCACCGGCCGTGACCCGCCGCCTGATCTCGGAGTTCGCCCGCCGCGCCCCCGACCCCGCCGTGCACCGGGACGCCGCGGTGGTCGCCACCCTCACCCGCCGCGAACGGGAGGTGCTGGCCTGTCTGGGCGGGGGGCTGTCCAACGCGGAGGTCGCGGAGCGCCTGGGGATGGCCGAGGCGACGGTGAAGACCCACGTCAGCCGGGTGCTGGCCAAGCTGGAACTGCGCAGCCGGGTCCAAGCGGCCGTACTGGCACAGGAATTGGGCCTGGTCCAGACCTCTTGACCATTGGTACGGACCTTCTTACGCTCCCCTCACAGTCGTGGTGAGCGTCCTCGTCGAACGCACCCCCCTGCGCCGGGCCCGTCCCCCTCGCCCACGCGCGTGCTCACCTCGCTGCGCACAGGTCATGGAACCCCCC
>NZ_JBPQTX010000323.1:0-7800 GCF_051386555.1 Streptomyces sp. URMC 126 | reverse complement strand
GCTTACGAGAGCCGGCGGGGGCTCGCCCGGGGAGGCGGGCAGTTGGCCGGATGGTGCCCCCGGCGCGGGCTCCCCGGCCGGTTCTCCGCGCGTCACGCGCCGGTCCCGCCGGCCCCCGCCGGCTCTCGTAAGCGGCCTCCCTGCGCACCGCTGGAGTACCAGGTCTCGTCCAGTTCGTCCGGCCGCCGGAGCGTGCTGTCGACGGCGGCCGTCAGGCCGGGGTCCCGGAGGCGGCGCAGGCCGCGCAGGCCGACGCCGCTGAGGTCGGGCAGCGGCGGCGCCGCCCCCGCTCCGCCCGCAGGGCCCGGCGCGGCGGCGTTCCTGTGCTTGGGCACCCTCTGCTCCTCCCTGCCGCGGCCCCTGCCGCGACTCCCGCCGGACGTCCGGCCGCCGGCCCCCTCACGGCTGCGAGGTTCTTCCCGGGCGCCGTAATCCGGAAACCCGTTCGGACGGCGTCCGGTCATCCGCCGGAAAGGCGGGCGACGCTTTCCCGGGTGGCCGCGACCTCGTCCCAGGGGACGTCCGCCAGCCGTGCCGTGAGGTCGCGCCACTCCCCCGCCGCCGCCCGGTACGCGGCCAGGGCCTGCCGGCGCAGCCCCATCCGCTCCAGGACCTCCCCGTGGCGGTGCGAGGCACGGGCGGCGACGACGGAGCCGGGGCCGTCTCCGGTGCTCCGGCGCGCCTGTTCGGCCGCGGCGGCGAACGCGTCGGCCGCGTCGGACAGCGACAGGCCGGACGAACGCTCCCGCAGGGCGAGCCGGGCGGTGCCCAGCTCCAGCCACGCCTCCGCCCGGGTGTCGCCGTCCGGAGCCCGGCGGGCGGACTGTTCCAGCAGGTGGCAGCTCTCGTAGAGGTCCGGCAGGAAGCCGAGCCGCCCGAAACGCAGCACTAACGCGCGCCCGAGCAGCAGTTGGAGGCGCGGGCGGCGCGGCGAGCGCCCGGGGCTCACGGCGTACGCCTCGCGCAGCACGGCCTCGGCGCGGGAGACCGTCCCGGCGTCGCCCGCCGGCCCGGCCGCCTCGGCGCGGCCGAGGAGCGTCTCCCCCCACTCGGCGAGCAGCGCGCAACGGCGCGGACTGTCCCGGCCGGTGAGGGCGACGGCGGCGGTGTACGCCTCGTCGGCGCGCGGGCCGTCGTCCGCGGCGGTGTGCACCCGGGCGCGTTCGAGGTGGGCGTAGAGCGACTGGAGCTCGTCCGCGGCGGTCCCGGCGGCCCGGTCGAGGACGGTGAGGACGGCGGCGGGGGGTTCGCCGGACAGCCGCAGGGCCCGGCCGAGGTCCAGCAGGGCGGCGCACCGGCGCCCGTCCGGCGCGTCCTCGGCCTCCAGCAGCTCGCAGGCGGCGCGGAGTTCCACCGCCGCCTCGGCGGCGCGCGTGATCCGGGACTCGGTGCCGGACTCGGCGAGGGCCAGCAGCACCCGGCCCAGTCGCAGCCGGCGGTCGGTCCGCGCGGGCAGGGCCCGCAGGACGGCCTCGGCGGCGCGCAGATCGGCGTCGTCGGCGCGGCCGGCCCGGTCGGTCTCGGCCCGCCACCGGGCCCAGTGGGCGGCGGCCAGTTCGAGACCGCTGGCGGTGTGCGCGTCGGTGCCCGCGGCGGTGCGCTCCCCGGTGCCGGGGGGCGTGTGCGCGTGGGCCTCGGAGAGCAGGGCGACGGCCCGGTCGAGCAGCTCGCGGCGGCCGGCGGGGTCGTCGCGGACGGCCTCGGTGCCGGCCAGGGCCAGCAGGACGCCGCCGAGCACGAACCGGGCGCGTACCGCCTCGTCGCGACCGTCGCCGGTGAGCGGTGCCGTCGCGAGGGGGGCGACGAGGTCGCGGGCCTCGCGCAGCAGGGCGGAGTCGCCTTGAGCGTGCCACAGGCGCAGCAGGGCCGCCGCCTCGCCGACCGGGCCGGTCCGCGGGGGCGTCGGCCGGTACCAGCGCACCACGCGGGCCGGGACCCGGGCGAACAGCTCGGGTTCCGGGGCGGGGTCGGCGCCGTCGGGGTCGTCGGTGACGGTGTCGGGCAGCGGGTGGCCGCGGAGCCGGGCGACCGCGAGGGCGGAGAAGTTGCGGGCGCTCTTGCCGAAGTGCCGTTCCACGTAGTCGGAACAGTGCTTGAGCACCAGCGCGGCCTCGTCCTCGCCGAGGGACTGGAGCAGCAGTTCGCGCACCCCGTCGGCGAACTCGTACCAGGGGCCGGTGGCGGCGTCCGGGCCCGTCGGGGCGGGCACCCGCCAGAGCAGCCCGCCGAGCAGCACCTCGGCCAGCTCCATGGGGCCGGTGTCGGGCAGCATCGCCCGCTGCACCATCTGCATCACGGGCAGCGCGAGGGGGACGGCCGCGAGGTGGACCGCCAGGCGCAGGGCGCCGGGCGAGGCCGAGGCGCGGAAGGCCGACAGCCGGGCGTCGGCGGTCGGGGCGTCGCCCTCCGCCGGGGGCGGCGGGGCCGTCGCCGGATGCTCGGGGAGCACCCAGCCGGCCGCGCCGTGCACGGTCGTGCGCCCGGTGCCGGACAGCAGCCGGGCCCACGCGCCCAGCGCCTCGCGGACGGGCAGCAGGACGGGCACGGGCAGCGCGCCCGGCCGGGGCGGCGGACCGAAGCCGTCCGCTTCGAAGCCGAGCCGGCCGCCCGCCCCCGGGTCGCGGGTGAGCGTGCCGGCCTCGGCGGGCAGCGCGGTGCGCGGCCACAGCCGGGGCGGCAGCGGCTGGACGACGGCCAGCGGCGCGGTCGCGGACCAGCGGTGCAGCAGCCGCTGGGCGCGCCCCTCCTGCCACAGGGGGCCCACGCAGTCACTGATGACCAGGGTGAGCCGACGGCCGGAGGGGTCGAGGAACTGGTCGGCGGGGCGCGGACGTTGCCGGGAGGGGCCGGTGGCGCCGCCGGCCGCCGACGTGGCGATCAGGGGCGTACCGTCCGGGGCCCGGTGCAGATAGCGCACCCGGACGTCACGGAAGACGCCCAACTGCGAACAGAGCTGCTCCATTTCGTCCAGCATCCGCTCCCAGACGACCATGGAGGGCGAGGCATCCATCAGCAACTGCATGGCCGCCGCCTGCCGTTCGCCCCGGCGGTACGCGGGGTGGACGACGCCGGTGCGCGCCGCGCGGTCGGCGGTGGCTTCCTCGTCCAGCGGCCCGCGCGGGGGCGCGGCGAGCGGCCGGTAGCCGCGCAGCGGCCGCAGCGCGCGCTGCAGGCCCAGCAGGCCGGGCAGGGACGCGGCAGAGGGCACCCGGACCGGGAAGGTCCGCTCCGCGCCGTCCGTGGTCCGGGCCAGGCCCGTACCCCGCTCGCGGACCGCGCCGCCCGCCGCGCCGCCGTCCGTCTCCGGCGTCCGGCGCCCGCCGGCGCGCACGGCGACGGACTCCGGCGGACCGGCGGCCGGCCGGGCGACGTCCGCCTCTCGCCCGCCGGCCGGCGGCCCGGGCGGTCCTCCGGCCGCGACGCCGACCGCGTCACCGGCCGCCGGCCGCTCGGGGCCGTCGCCGGGCGGGGTCCGCGCCCCGGCGTCCGGGGTCATCCGGCCGGCCAGCCACACCGCGTCGGCGATCTCCTCGGCGGTCAGATCCTGGGAGGTGGCCCGCAACCGGCCGACCAGCTCCTCCAGCCACGGCTCGGGGGGCGCCGTCATCGCTCATCACCTCGGGCGGTCCAGCGGTTGCATCAGCATGTCGGCGAGCCGTTCTCGGGTGACGCGTTCCGCGCTGGGGGCGTGCTGGGTGAGGAACAGGGCGTTGAGGAGCTGGTCGGCGGCGACCACCTCGCCTGGCTCGCGCCGCAGGAAGCGCTGGATCAGCTCGCTCCCGTCCGTCACCGCCTCGTCGCCCAAGTGCGCCCGGACCATCGCGGTCAGCTGCTCCTCGCCCGGCGGTTCCAGGTCGAGCTGGATGCAGCGGCGCAGCAGGGCGGCCGGGAAGTCGCGCTCGCCGTTGGAGGTGAGGACGATCAGCGGGAACGTGGTGCAGCGGACCAGCCCGTCGCGGATCACCGCCCGGCCGCCGTCGTCCGTGCCGACCTCGACCTCGGGCTCGCGGTCGGCGATCCGCTCCAGCTCGTGGAGCCGGAACTCGCCCTCCTCCAGCACGTTGAGCAGGTCGTTGGGCAGGTCGAGATCGCTCTTGTCCAGCTCGTCGATGAGCAGCACGCGGGGCTGTTCCGCCGGGAGCAGGGCGGTACCGAGCGGGCCCAGCCGCAGGTAGGAGCCGATGGAGTGGCGCTCGGCCCCCACGTCCGCCCCGGCCCGCTCCAACTGGACGTCCTGGAGGCGGGCGATGGCGTCGTAGTGGTAGAGGCCGTCCCGGAGGGTGGAGCGGCTGACGATCGGCCAGCGCAGCACCCGGCCGAGCTTGAGCTCGTAGGCCACGGCGTGGGCCAACGTGGATTTCCCGGTTCCGGGCGGTCCCGTCACCAGCAGCGGGCGGCGCAGATAGAGCGCGGCGTTGACCGCCTCGACCTCCTCCGGCCGCGGGTGGTGGTTCTCCACCAGCCGGCGCCGTACCCCCAGCCGGCGGGCCGCGCTCGGGTCCGTGCCGGCGCCGGTGTCGGGCCCGGCCGCGGCGAAGTCGCGCCACGGGGGCGGCGGCGGCAATCGGCGGACGCCGTCGTGCGGCAGGCCGGCTCCCCGGTAGATGCGCCAATCGTTCACATCGGGCTCCTCGTTGCCGGCGTGGCTCTCCCGGCCGTGACCGGCCGGGCCCCCACGCTTCCGCCGTCGCCGTTTCCGCTCCCCGGACGACGGTACCGGTCCGGGCTCGGCCTGCCGAGCCTTTCCGTCTCGCTCCGTCGTTTCCCTGTCACTTCCCTGTCACTCCGCCGGGACACCTTCACGGGCCGCCTCCCGGGCGCATACCCGGCTCGGAGAGGGGCGGACCGGGCGGACCGGGACGCTCCGGCGGGTCCAGGAGCAGCGCGACCGACCGGGCCCAGCGTGCTTCCTCGTCCGGCTGTTCGGGGTCGGCACAGCGGATCCGCAGATTGCGCAGCCGGCGGTGGAGTCCCTCGGCCGTGGCCGCCTCGCACACCAGTCGGGACACCTCGTCGAGGAATTCGGCGCAATCGGTGTGCTCCCCGGCGCATCCCCGCCAGATCACCACCGCGTGCCCGGCGGCGAGCGCCGCGTCCAGGGCCGAGGCGCCCGCGCCGTGCGAGACCGGCCCGCAGTAGACCGGGACGGCGGCCGGGTCCACGTCCGAGAGCCGGGCGTACGCCGCGTGCTTGCTCTCCGGCCGGCGCGCCCCGTGCCCGGGGACGGGCACCTCCGCGCGCAGCGGCACGGCGGTCAGCGGGCCGGCCGTACAGCCGTTCCACCGCCGCTGCCACTCCGGGAAGTGCCGCAGGTCCCGGCGGCGCCGGTCGCGGACGACCACGACGCGGCGCTGGCCGAGCGGCATGCTGCGCGGGTCGAGGCCGTCGTCGTCCGTCCCGGGCGGAACCAGCCGCCAGTCGGCCACCGGCTCGTCGAACAGCTCGCGCGGCAGCACCACTTGGAGCGCCGCCAGATGCTCGCCGACGTCGCCCTGGAGCAGCGCCTCGGCTATCGGTTCGCGCAGCGCCTCGCGGAGCTCCGCCCGGCGGGCGCCGTGGACGTCGTCACGGAAGGGGGTGATCCGGTCGTCCTGCCCCAGCAGCTTGACGCGCCACGGGTAGCGGTCGCCGTACATCAGGGCGTCGATCTCCACGAGCACGTCGGCCCGGGCGCGCGGGTCGGTCTCCTCCGCCGGCTCGACCGGGCCGGGCCGGTCCTTGGCCAGGACGACGCCGACGGACGGCACCGGCCGGTCCGGGCAGGGGTCGGAGTGGCCGTGCAGGATCCGCTGGACCTCCTTGCGGACGACGTCCTGCACCTGGTCCGCCTTGCCGGTCACCCAGCCGGCCAGCTCGCGCAGCGGCCCCGCGTCGGCGGGGTCGCCGAGCCGGCTCACCGCCGCCGCCACCCAGGCCGCGTACAGCAGGACCGCCTCCAGCTCCAGGTCCCGGCCGGGGCCGGTGCCGGCGCCCGGCCACCCCATGCGGTCCCCGCGGCCCTCGGCGCCGTCCCGCAGGTCGTACAGGAGGCCGACGCCCTCGCGCCAGGTGCGCGGGTCGTGCTCGACGCCGGGCTGGTACGGGTCCTGGATCACCCGGCTCTTGGCCTGGTCGACCAGGGCCATCACCTCGCCGGGAGTACGGGGCTGGGTCAGCTCGGCGAGGCGGGCGAACAGCTGGGTCCGCAGCACCGGGGTGAACCCCTCGACGGCGGGCCGCAGGCCCTTCTGGATGCCGGTCCAGCTGCGGCCGGTGCCCACGGCGCGGTAGTGCCGCAGGTGATAGCGGTCGTGGGCGCGGACGACGGAGTGCAGCCGGTCGCGCCCGGGCCGGTCGTGGGCGATCCGGCGCAGGGCCGTCACCGGCACCGCGAGCCCGTGGTGCGCCCCGCGCCCCTTGCTCACCCCGATGACCGCGCCCCGGCCGGTGTCCACCACCGGGCCGCCGGAGCAGCCCTCCACGGGGATCTCGCCGCGCAGCAGCATCGCCCGGCCGCTGCCGTCCCCGCCGGTGGCCGTACCCGTGCCGTAGCGCCAGCCCAGCTCACCGGTCTCCCGCGACCAGCCGTAGACGCCCACGTCGGCGGGGACGACCGCCGAACGGTCGCTCATCCAGAGGCATTCGGCGTCGTCGGCGTCCGCGACCTCGACCAGCGCCAGGTCGGGCAGCGGCCAGCGGTCCGGCGGCCGGTCGGGGTCGTCCGGGCGCGGCAGGACGAACACCACCCGGCCCTCGTGGACACGCTCGTCGCCGTCGGTGACGTCGAGGGCCGTGGTGCCGTCCAGTACGCCGCCGCCCCCGTTCCCCACCACATGGGCGCAGGTCAGGGCCCAGCCCGGGGCGATGAAGAAGCCCGTGCCCCAGAACCGGTCGTCCTCGGACTCCTGCCCGCCGCCGGCCCCGGAGATGCGGACGACGGACCGGCGCACGGTGGCTTCATGGGGGTTCAAGGAGCACTGGGGGTCGTGGGCGCCCCTGGGGCGCCGCCGGCGGCCGGTCCGCTCTCCTTCCAGGTGAGCGTCACGTTGATCGACGCCTTGCCGCCCGCGTCGGTGAGCAGGCTGACGACCTGGCCGGCCTGGGCGGAGAGCTCGATGCCGAACTGCACCTGCACCTCCTGCGGCCGGGCCGCCGCCACCCCCATGCGCAGCGAGTCGACGACCCCGCGCACCGTGTCGGCGAGCCCGCTCGCCAGCTGGGCGACGCGGCGCGCCGCCGTCGAGTCCTTGTACCCGCCGCTCCCGGCCGAGCGCAGCTCCTGCGCCTCGCTGATCCTGGCCCACACGACCGTGCCGTCGTCGAGCCGCACTTGGGTGATCCCGTCCATCACGCGTCCCCCCGTCGTCGCGCTGTCACCGCGTCGTCACCGCGATGATGCAGCAGGCTAGCCCTCGGACGTGACGGGCGCGAGAGGTCGTGGCCAACGCCCGGCTCCGGGGACGGCCGTCCCCCGCCTATCCTGGGGACGATCCTGACCCTTTCGAACCCCTGTTGTTCGAATCCCCTGTTGACGGAGAGAGCGTTGTACTTCACCGACCGCGGTATCGAGGAGCTGGAGAACCGACGGGGCGAGGAGGAGGTCACCCTCGGCTGGGTCGCCGAACAGCTGCGTACCTTCGTCGACCTCAACCCGGACTTCGAGGTGCCGGTGGAGCGCCTGGCGACGTGGCTGGCGCGACTGGACGACGAGGACGACGAGTAACAGCCCGTCCGGCACCTGAGAACGCCCGCCCACCCCTTCCAGCCCGTCCGGCGTTTGAGGACAACGCGCGCAGCGTGCTGCGGGGGTGGGGGGGGGGG
>NZ_JBPQTX010000322.1:0-7806 GCF_051386555.1 Streptomyces sp. URMC 126 | reverse complement strand
GGGCCCGGGTGGACGGGCGCCGGGCGGACGGGTGCCCGGAGGTGGGCGGGTCCCGAGGCGGGGCGCAGCCCGAGGCGGGTCAGGGCCGGACCCTACGGGTTTGCCGGGAGCCCGTCGGGGACATGTAGGCTGTCGTCTCGTTGCGGGCGCATAGCTCAGCGGTAGAGCGCCGCTCTTACAAAGCGGATGTCGGCGGTTCAAATCCGTCTGTGCCCACCAGCGCAAAGGCCTCGGAGTGATCAAACTCCGGGGCCTTTGGCATCCGGCCCTGACATCAACGGGCGCGGTGCGAGCGGTCGGGCCGCTTCCTGAGCGGCCGGTCCATGTGGCTCCTCGCTTCGTGCTGCGTGCTCTGGAAGACGCGCGCGTACACGTCCATGGTGATGTTGATCGGGCCGTGCCCGAGGATCTCCATCACGACGCGCGGAGCCACCCCGGCCGCCGGTGAGGACGCCGCTGCGGGGATGCTCTCCTGCCGGCACCGTCCTCGCCGCCTTGGCCGCTGCGTGGGTGTATGCGAGGGGCAGTGTTCTCGTAGGGCTCCGGTTTCGTCTCCAGCTGCCGTCAGGCGTCAGGCAGTTGAATCACGGCGGCGTCAAGCGGGCGGAGGAACGGCGACCCTGGCACGTTCGACGCTCCGTCCACCGGGAGCGGGCGGAGCGGCTCGACGCTCCAGGCGGCATTCATGGCCGCCTGGTTGGCCATTGCGCGGTTCCGGATCCGCCGCACTGAGGACGAAGACGCTCTCGATGAGGCTCTGGAACCACACGACAGCGGGCTTGGTCACGAAGGGCCTTCCCCGCTCTCAGCGGACCGGCTGTCCGGTCCTCCGCACGCGTAGGGGATGCAGCCCGCCCTTGTGGTGGTTGCGCCGCGCACAGTTCGGTATCGACGTGGGGCTTGCCGTCTTCCAGGGCGCTGGAGAAGAGAGTAAGCGTGCGTCCCGCTCCAAACGTCACTGGCCGTTCTTCCGCGGGGATCGGCGGGGTGATGAAAAGTGTCGCGTCAGGGTCGGAAAGCTGGAACATGTGGCGCTCGACAAAGACAGGCGCGCTAGTGGTGGCCCGCAGAACGGCGGCGGAACCCGCGCCGGTGCGATTGCGGTCATCCATATACATGTGTCCTTTCGTGAGGCGAGGTGCCGGAAGGCTCCGACCCTCGCCTCACGTGTGATGTGCCGATCCGGGCGTCACGTAAAGGGCGTCGTGCTGTAGGTCACTACCCACGGCTCCTTCGCGAGTCGCTGCCGTCGGGTACTCGTCACCGTCCGTATTGCGGGGCTTTTCGGGACGTACCTGTTGCAGGCTCGCTTGGCCGCACCTCCGCGCTTGCCGGACCCGGCCGACTGGCGATGCGGGCGTTCGTGGCGGTGCCGGGGGAGTTCGCGGTCGCGGGCGGCGGGGCGCTGCCGGTTTTCATGGTCTTGGCGATCCAGCCCGCGTAGGCGGGTGCGCTGGTGTAGAGGCCCGGACCTTGCGAGCACGGCACGTTCGGGGCGCCGGGGCCGGAAGTGACTCCGATCAGCTCCCAGCGGCCGGCGCGGCCCCTCCGGATCTGCGGTCCGCCGGAGTCACCGTGGCACGCCATGGCCTTGGGCACGGTGCTGATCGTGCACAGCCGGGTCCGGTCCGCGTAGCCGGGCGCGCATTCGGACACGGCGCCCCTGCGGGTGTTCAGCTCCCGCAGCCGGTCCGGGAACGCGAACTCGCCCTCAACGGTGGTGCCGAAACCCAGCAGCCGGGTCGGCGTGCCGGGTGGCCCCGCCTGCTCGGCGATCCGGATGGGCTGCCGGCTGACGGGGCGGTCCAGGCGTATCAGCGCGATGTCGTTCCGATTGGCGGTCTTGTCGTCGCCGTTCACGTAACCGGGGTGGACGAAGGTTCGCTCGATCTTCCGGACCGTTCCGCCGGACGTGCGGTGGTCGCTGCCGATCCGCACGGTGCCGTCCAGCTTGAGGCCCTCGCCCTGTACGCAGTGGGCCGCTGTCAGCACCCACTGGCGGTCGATCAGCGACGCCCCGCACACCCCGTCGGCCAGGCCGTAGTCCGGGGCCGACATCGGAATGGTCGCCATGAACGGGTAATTCGCGCTGGCCTCCGTCCCGTTGACGATGGCACCGGCGCTACCCGTCATGACGGTGGCGCAGGCCGCGGCCACGAGAGCGCCGACCGTGGCGGTTCTGGCGCTACGGCGGTGCGGCCGTTTGAAGCTGAACACAGAGGCTTTCCTTTTTGCTCGATGGATCCGTGATGTGCCCGGTGAATCCGTGGTGATCCGTACGCATTCAGACTCGTTGTCCGAGATTCGCCGGACCATGGGGGCGGCGGGCCGGTCGATGGTGAGGCCAACCCCCCTCTGCGCCGGGGGGCGATCTGACGGAGTCTCAGGGGAAGGTAAGGGTGGGCGGGGATGTCTGGCTGCCCTGAGCCGGTGCTGCGGGCTGTGGTGGCGACGTCCGTCCCGAGGAGCGCTGGGGGAACTCGGGGAGGCGGGGATGGTGAAGAAGGCGGGGAAGAAAAGGTGTCAGTGCTCGGTTGCTACGCGGCATGACACGATTCGACGGGTTCGATGCCGCCACTGCCGCCCTCCTCGACGGCAAGAACTTCGCCACTCTCGCCACGATCAACCCCGATGGCGGTCCGCAGTCTTCGGTGGTCTGGTTCGAGCGCGAGGGCGACACGGTGCTCGTCTCCGTGACCGCCGGCCGCAAGAAGACCCGGAACATCGAGCGCGACCCACGCGTCAGCCTCGCGGTCTTCGATCTGAACAACCCCTACCGGTCCGCCGAGATCCGGGGCACCGCAGAGCTGCTGCCCGACCCCGACAAGGAGCTGCCGAAGCGGCTCTCGCAGCGCTACCTGGGCGAGGACCCGCCGAACGAGAAGGCGACGGAGATCCGGCTGATCGTCCGGATCACCCCGGAGCGGGTGAACGGCTTCGCCGTGTAGGTTCCCGGGGCGGTTGCGCAGGGCCCGGAGCCTGAGGCCGTCCCCTAAGGCCGTCCCCTGAGGCCGGGGCCCGTAAGGCCGACCCTTGACGCCGGGGCCGGGCCCCGGCTGTGACGCGCACGACCGCTCAGTCCGGCTGCCGCGCTCTCGCCCCGGCCCGGTACTCCTGCGGCACGACCGGCCGTTCGCCTCGGGGAAGTGGCGGGTGAGGCGTTATTCGGGTGCGGTGGTTCACGAGGCTTCGTACGCTGGGCGCATGTTCCAGACCCGGACCGTAGGTCCCGCATGCCCTGAGGAGATCAACCACGCCATCCGCAGCTTCCTCGCCGCGCGCAGCAGCCGCGCGCTGACCGGGGACGAACGGCGGGAGTACGCTCGCCTGCGCACCGAGTGGCTCGCGGCCACGCGCGGCCGGGGACGGTACTGCACGGCGGCGTGAGCGTTTGCGGGGCCGGGGCAGGGCTGGAGAGGCGAGCCGGGGGCGTCCCTACGGGATGGTCCGGGCCGGTCGGGGCCGACGGGTCACCGGGCGGACCCCGTACGGGACGGTGCCACGACAGGCGTACGGACGCTGTGCCGGTCGTCGTGCCCCGCTTGATGAGGATTTGATGAGCTTCTCCTGAACTCTTCCCGGATCAGGGGTCGTTTGTCAGTGGCTCCCCTTAGCCTGTCGGCATGTCCCTGGTCCCCATCCGTCAGCAGCTACGCGCCGAAGAGATCAACCGTGCCATCCGCGCCTTCCTGACCGAGCGCCGGGGGCGCGCGCTCACCACCACCGAACGGCGGGAATACGAGCGGATGCGCGCGGCGTGGCTGGCCGCCGGTCCGCTGCGGTGGCGGAAGGGGCGCTGAGCTCGTCTTTCGCGCGTCGGTTCATGCGGACGATGACGCCGCTCGCGCGGACGGGGGGGGGATCACTGGGTGATGTGGTCGGTGTGACAGCCGTCGCTGTGGAGGTAATCCCCAAAGCCGGTGCCCTGGGTCGGCGGTGTCGGCAGGCGACCGTGCTCCCGCGCCTCGCGCGGCGGGGCCGCACGGGTGGCCACAGCGGTGAATGTCGTGTCCACGGCCACGGCCACGTCCGTGTCCACTTCCGGCCGGGCAGTGTCACCGGCGTGGCACCGGACGGGAAGGGTACGGCGTACGTCGGCACCCTCGCCGGCAATCTGCGCGCGGTCGGCCTGGCCGACGGCAAGCTCCACGCCGTGAGCGGCTTGCCCGGCACCACTGCCCTGCGTGTGGAAACCCGGCGCGGCGCCGGCAAGGCGTACGCCGTCGGCCCTCAGCAGGGCGGTCGCCTCTACGCGATCACGCTCACCGACGGAGCGGGGTCCGTGGCGGCCACCGGGCTCGGGACCTGTGAGGGCCTCGCTTCGGACATCGGCGGCGGCCGGCAAGGTCTTCCCGCCGCCGCCTGCGATGTGAGAGGAGCGCGCGGACGGGCGGGGACGCGAGCTTGCGGGTGCGGCCGGGTGGGGATGGGAGCCTGACGCGCGCCGACGCGGTCCGCGGCCCGCGCGGCGTGGTGGACGGTGCCGTCACACGGTGGTCCGCGCGTCCGACGGCGCCCCGGTGGCTGCCTCCGGTCCGGTGCCCGCCGGTGCGTACACCCACGCCTCGGCGCCGGAGGCGAGCGGCACCAGAGTGCGCTCGTAGTCGTCCACCTCGTAGTCGTCGGCCGCGGCCAGTTCCGTCTCCGTGATCAGAAGCGCGGTGCCCTCGACCGTGTCGGCGGGGTCGCCCGTCGGCTGGAGGATCGGGTGGTGGGCGGACCCGCTGAGCGCGATGACGTGCGGGTCCGTGATCTCCACGGTGGCCAGCCGGTAGCCGGGCAGGGCGTCGGGCGTGCCGGTGAGCTCGCGGCCGAAGAGGGAGCGCTGGACCTCGGCCTGGCGCAGGGTGCCGTAGGAGAAGAGGCGGACGGTGGGCTGTTCGATCATGATCACAGCATCGGGGGCGGCGCGGTGCCGGTGCCACGTGAGGTGTGCCTCGGGCGGGGTAGGAGTGATGACCAGGGACGACGCCTCCCTCCGGCCCGTCCGATCGTCCGGTCGCCCCTCCCCAGGAGCCCGCCCGTGGCAGAACCCGCCTTCCCCAGCGAGCTGATCGCCGTCCGGCACGGCCAGAGCACGGCCAACGTGCTCTTCGACCGGGCCCGTGCCACCGGCGTGCCCGCCGTGCTGCCCGCCGGAACCGACCCCCTCGTACCGCTGACCCCGCTCGGCCGGGAGCAGGCCGCCGGGCTCGGCCGGTGGCTGGCCGGGGCGGTCCCGGACGCCGTCGTCGTCTCCCCGTACCTCCGGGCCCGGCAGACGTGGGAGGTGATGGCGGCCGAGGCCGAACGGCTCGGCTGCCGGACGCCCCTGCCCTCGCCGGTCCCGGACGAGCGGCTGCGCGACCGGGAGATGGGCGTCTTCGAGGGGCACGACGCCAACGCGATCCGTGACCGCGACCCGGGGGAGGCGCTGCGTCGCGAACGGGACGGCGAGTGGACGTACCGGCCGCCCGGCGGCGAATCGCTGCCCGACGTCGCCGCCCGCGTCCGCGCGCTGCTGCACGACCCCGGCACCGTTCCGCCCGGGCGGCGGGTGCTGCTCGTGGCGCACGACGCGGTCGTCGTGGCGCTGCGGCACGTGCTCGGCACGGGGCTTGGTGCTTGGCTCCGGGATTGTTCGGTGCTCGGCTGTTCAGCGTCGGGCCGTGCGCTCGGCGTACCCGCACAGCGCGTCGTCGGCGAGCTTGCGCGTGGCCTTGTTGAGGCGGACGAGGTCGGGGCCGTCCCCGTCGCTCGTGACGGTCACCGCGATGGTGCGGTGGCCGTCCGGGGTGACACCGGTCCGGGTGTACGAACCGAAGCCGTCGCCTTCGTGGTGCCAGTAACCGCCGCCACAGGTGAGCGGGGTCCAGCGCAGACCGAGCCCGTACCCGCCCTCCGGCCATTCGGCGAGGTCGTCCTTGTCGGCGGTCCTGGCCACCGTCCGCTGCATCTCGCGCAGTTGGGCGGGCGGCAGCAGCTTTCCGCCGGCCAGGGCGCGGAAGAAGGTGCGGAGGTCGGCGGTGGTGGTGACCAGCGCGGAGTCGGCGGTGTGCTGGAGGCTGTGGTCGGTGACGTCCGTCCGCTTGCCGTCGGGGGTGCGGAGGACGATGCGGGCGTGCGGGGCGGGAAGGTAGGGGTTGGCGCCGGGCACGGAGGTACCGCGCAGGCCCAGCGGGGCGATGATCCGGTGCTCGACCTGCTCACGCCAGCCGAGACCGCCCGCCTTCTCGGCGATCATGCCGGCGAGCAGGTAGTTGGTGTTGGAGTACGCCCAGCGCGGGGGGCCGCCTCGGTGCCCGCCGGGGGCCGCGCGGTCCGGGGTGAACAGCGGGCGGTGGCGCATGGCGACGGCCACCCACTCCGCGGCGGGAGTCGTGTCGTAGCGGTGCTTCTCGAAATCCTCGGCCAGCGCCCGGCCCAGCGCCGGGTCGTCGACGTAGTCGAACAGGCCGCTGGTCTGCTGGAGGAGGTCCCGTACGGTGATCCGCGAACCGTCGTTGCCGTGTCCCCGGACGACTCCGGGGAGCCACCGTTCGACGGTGTCGTCGAGCGACAGCCGTCCCTCCGCGGCGAGTTGGAGGACGACGACGGATGTGAACGTCTTGGTGGTGCTCGCCGCGCGGAAGTGCGCGCTCCAGGGCGTCGGAGCCGAGCCGCCGCCCGCTCGCGCCCGGAGGACACCGTGGCCCGTATCCGTCTCGGCGAGCACTCGGACGGCCCCGCCGGCTGCCCGGACGGCTTGGACGTTCTTGTCGAGCGTTGCTTGTGCGGTGGAGGTAGGGGAGGTAGGGGAGGTAGCGGGGGTGGTGGCAGAGGAGGCGGAGGAGGCGGAGGAGGTTGGGGTGGCCGTGGCTTTCGGTGGCGCGGCCGGGGTGAACCCTGTCAGCAGCGCCGTCACCACGGCGACCGCACCGCCGGCCGCGACGGCTCTTCTCGTCCTACGGCCCGGTCGTCGTCGGCCTCCGCCCACCTGCATGTTTCGGTCTCCTCGTACTCGTTGGCGGGGGCGGACGCGTCGCTGCCGACGCTCCGTCCCTCGTGTTGCTCTGATGCCGTTTTCGGCGTCGTTCTCCGCGCCGCTCTTCGCGGCCATGCTTTTCCCTGTTGTTCCGCGAGGTGTTCCTGCGCTGTGGGGCATGCCGCTTCTTTGGCGCACACCGATCTCATCACCGGTCCGCCGGGCGGGCCATGGGCCTGCGCCCCCGCGCGGGGTGTACCTGACGCCACCCTCCGGTCGGACGGGCGCGCCCCCTCCACCTCGCGGGGCACAGTCGTCGCGGACGCACAGGTGACCTCGGCCGTACCCGTGACCCCTTGCATTCCAAGGCTGTTGGTTGCACGAGGGAAGGCCGGCGGGGGCACCGGCGGAAGGGGAGAGGGCGGGTATGGCCAGGCGCATCGACGGATCGGACCGTGTGATCATGGCGCGTTTCACGGCCCAGTGGCCGGACGGCCGGTGCGTGCTGGCGTACGCCAGACACGAGACGATGGCGGTGGTGGCCTCCGTGCCCGTGCCGGGCATGTCCCCGGTCGCGTCCTCGCTCTGGGAACTGGCGGCCCGCCACTTGCCGTCCAACCCCGCCAACGAGACTGATGCCTACGGGACGTGGGTGCTCGGTGCGGGCTGGAGCATGAGCGTGATGCCGCCGGCCGCCGGCATCGTCGTGCACGGCGAGGCCTGGACGCTGGACGTCTTACGGAGCGCCGTCCTCAAGGAACCGGCGTACGGCTCGGACGGGGTGCACGTGGGACGGCTGACGTTCGCGAGCCCGCAGGTGATGGAGCGGGCAGCGGCGTTGCTGGGGTGAAGGGGGGGGAGGG
>NZ_JBPQTX010000321.1:0-7846 GCF_051386555.1 Streptomyces sp. URMC 126 | reverse complement strand
GGGCCGGGCGGGGTGGCGCCGGGTGCCCGAAGGCGGCCCGGCGCCGGGTGCGGCCGGCGGGTCAGCGCCGGGACGCGTCCGGGACCGCGCAGTCGTGGCAGGGGCAGTGCGAGCACCCCACGTCGTGCAGGTACGCCGGCAGATGGGACTTCAGGTCGCAGATGAGACAGTGCAGGTTGCCGATCTCGCTCAGCACCTCCTCGTACACCACCACCTCCATCCGCCGCTCCGACTCCACCGGCATGTGCGGGGCGCCGATCGCCAGCAGGACGTGGTCCGAGATCGCCCCGACCGCGTGCGACACGGCCCCCTCGACCAGGTAGATCTGGCCCGCCTCGGTCGGGTGCACCCGGCCGTTGTAGGTGATGGTGCCGAGGCCGCCGAGTACGACGAGGACGTGGTGGCCGGGGTGGGTGTGCGGCGGGAAGCCCGCGCCCGCGGGCAGCCGGATGACGTCGGCCCCGATCGCGCCGTTGCTCACCAGCCCGAGCCCGGTGGCGTCCGCGCCGTGCATGTGCACCGGCCGCTCGCCGTGCGGGATGTGCAGCGAGGTGGCCGTGTCGCCGATCTTCGCGTTGGCCCACCGGATGATGGACAGCTCGTCGGCCGCGGAACGCGCCGTCATCACGCCTCCGCCCGCTCGGTGAAGTAGTCGGCGTTGACGGCCGTGAAGTGCGCCCACTCGTCGGGCAGTTCCTCCTCGCGGAAGATCGCGTCCACGGGGCAGACGGTGGCGCAGAGGTCGCAGTCGACGCAGCGGGCGGGATCGATGTAGAACTGCGGCGCCTCCGCCTCCGCGCCCTCGATGCAGTCGACGGGACAGACGTCCACGCAGGCGCCGTCCTTGACGTCGATACACGGCTCGGTGATCACGTACGTCATGTGCTTCCCTCCTCCGGTTCCGCCGTGCCCCCCGCCGCCGTGCCGCCCGCCGCCGGCCGTTCGGGCGCGTCCGGCTCGTACCGCCGGACGGCCAGGTCGGCGCACTGGGGACCGCGCACCCGGTGACCGGTGCGCAGGTCGAAGGTCGCCCCGTGCCAGGGGCACTCCAGGAACGTGCCGGTCACCAGCCCGGCCGCGAGCGGCGCGCCGCGGTGCGGGCAGCGTGCCGGGACGCGCACCACCCGGTCGGCCAGCCGCACCGCGCACCACTTGCCGCCGGGCAGCGTCTCCACGACCGCCTCGACAGTCGCTCCGGCTCCGTCCGCCGCGTCCGTTGCTCCCGTCGCCGCCGTCTCGCCCGTCGTCCCCGTGACCGCCGTGGCCGTCGCGGCCCGGGTGATCGCCTCGCCCATCACCGGCTCCGTCTTCACAGGTCGAGGTCCTTGACCTTGTCCGTCCACTTGTCGTCGAAGCTCAGGCCCCGCCGGTACGTCGCGTCGGCCAGCCCCTTCGCCCACTGGGTGTAGCGGTGCCCGAGCACCATGTCCCGCGGCCGGAACCGGTTCTCCCGGCTGTACGCCGACCGGTTCAGCCGGACGTCCGCCAGCCCGTTCCAGTCGCGGTCGCGGTAGCGCACGGTGAGGGGGAGCCGGCAGGCCAGCCGGATGCCCGCCGCGGCGTGGCCGCCGTGGAACGCGTCCTCCGCGACGGCGATGTCCGGCAGGTTGAAGCCCTGCGGGGCGAACCGCATGACCGGCGCGTAGTTCTGCGCCTTCTTCACGGCGTTGTACCGCATCCGCTGGGCGATGACGTTGTACATCAGCACCCGGCCGTTGGCGATGCCGAACTCCTCCGGCCGGAATCCGGCGCGGAACCCCGTGTAGCAGAACAGGTCCGTGAACTCCATCGTCCACGGCTCCAGCAGCTTCCGGCCCACCGGCACCGTGAACACCGCCAGGTCCACCGGCAGGTCCTCGGCGTCCGCCGCCCAGTGCGCCACCGCCTGCAGCGCCCGGGTCGGCGAACTCCCCGCCTCCAGCACGCGTTCCAGGAAGGCGTCCCACTCCTCGGCGGAGCCCGTACGGCCGGTGAACTCGGCGCCCGTCTCGGCGTACAGCCGCTCCGGCAGCCCGTCGGGGACGCGCGCGCTCCGCCGGTACACCGACAGCGGCAGCAGGAACTCCCGGCGCTCCCAGTTGCTGCCGTCGAAGTGCAGGCACCGCTCGTACCGCTCCTCGACCCGGGTGCGCAGCCCGCCCAGCCGGCGGGCCGCCGCCAGGACGTCGGGGGCGGTCGCGTCCGGCGGCTCGGCCTCGCCCAGCAGCCGGGCGTAACCGCGGGCCTTGCGCAGCAGGAACAGGGCGAGCGCGGGGAAGGACAGCAGGGACTGGTTGAGCTCCTGGAGCACGAACCCGGCCTCCTGCCAGCACCACAGCAGCGTCGCCAGCACCAGCCGGGTGCCGCTCCACTCCGCCGGCGGCAGGGTACGGCACGCGGCGACCTCCGCGGCGACGCCCCGGTTGTCGAGGACCGTCTCGCCCGCCAGCAGCCGGACCCGCTCGACGGACACGATCCGGCGCTCGAAGCCGGCCAGCAGCGCGTCGCGCTCCTCGGCGGGAAGGGCGGCCCAGGCCCGGCGGGCCCGGTCGGGCAGGCCGTCCAGGGCCGGCGGCGGGCCCAGCCACAGGGCGGCGTGCCCGCCCGCCGCCGCCGGGCCGGATTTCGGAGCGGTCTCCGGGGCGGCGGTGACCACCGGGCGGCCGAGCGCCCGCCCGGCCGCCACGGCCGCGCGGACGTCGTCCACCGCCACCAGCGGCGCGTCCAGCCGGACGGCCGCGGCCAGGGCCGGGAGCCCGGCCGTCTCGTCCGCCGTGACGACCACCGCCTCCCCGGGCAGCCCGGGGCCGGTCCCGGCCCGCGCGAGGACGTCGGGCAGGGGACCGTGCAGCGCGGCCAGCCAGTCGCCCATCCGCTCCAGCGCCTCGTCCGCGGCGGCGCCGCGCCCGAGAGCGAGGCAGAACAGACGCCACCAGACCAGTGACGCGCGTGCATACGGCACCTTGAAGTGGTACCAGAGCCGCTGGAAACGCGAGAATTCCTCGGCCGGAATTCCGTGGGCGGCGAGATCGAGAGGCCGCCCGGCGCCGGACCGGTCGTCGACTATTTTCTCCAGGACGGTCGCGTCCACGATGCGCGCGGCCACCAGGCCGGCCACCACGACGAGATCGCCGTCATCGCCCAGCATGTCCAGTCGGTCGGCCAGATCCTTTTCGATTTCCGCCAGCACGGACACGTCCGCGCCGGTGAAATCAGGGTGGGAGAGCAGGGGGTCCGATGCCATACGGGCGCCTCCAGAGCGGGAATCCACAGTGCGGACGGCGTTGCGGGAGGAGAGGCACGGCAGTCGGCCGTCCCGGCCACTCCGGTTGTTCCCCGGAATGCGCCAGTGGACGGCCGGCGAGAGGCGGCGGCGAGAGAGCGCGCGCCCCGGAAAGCAGGATGCCGACGACGCTAGGGAGCGCCGTTCGGGCTGTCAATCGACCGGATCTGGCCGGAAGGCGTTCCCCGCCATGAGGCGGCTGGGACGGTGTGCCACCAGCGCCGCGCGGTGGACGGAAAAACCCTTTGCCAGGCTCTTGCGGAATCCCTTCCCGATGTGGCTTCGAAAAGCCGCGCACATGGCCCGACGAAGGATGATTGCATGTTGAATATGCTTTTGGCATGGGCGGCTGCGACGCTCGGCGGCCAGTTCATCAAGAGCCTTTCCCCAATGGTGGCCGAAATTCCTCCGGGCCTTCTTCCGGTGCGCCGGCCCGGCGCCCGCACGGCGTCCGGCCGGGTACGACACCCGTCCGGCCACCGTTCCCGGACCCCGGCGAACCGCTACGCTTCGTCGGGAATCCCTGCAATCCGATCAATTGCCCGGGTCCGATCGGTCCCAACGATCGTCAGTGCCGGGGCAGGAGACGTCGAAGTCCGATCAGTGGCCAGAGGAAGTGAGCCGGTCGTATGGCAGATGTGACGCTCCTCGTCATGGGAAACACCGGAATGCCCGCCTGGGGCCAGGACCAGATCCGGCGGCTGAGCGAACAGGCCCGGCGGCGCGGCGTCACGCTGGTGGGCGCCGACACCCCGGAGAACCTCCGCTCCGCGACCGCCCGGGACCTCGCGTACGTGGACGAGGTGGTGGCCCTGGACGTGCACCACCCCGAAGCCTGCCGGGCCTGGGCCGCCACCCGGCCGCCCGTCGACGCGGTGCTCACCGTCCGCGAACTCTCCGTGCTGCCGACCGCCGTCATCGCCCGGGAGCTCGGCCTGGCGGGCAACGACCCCGACGCCGTACGCCGCGTCCGCACCAAGGACCTCTGCCGGCAGCGGCTCCGCGAGGCCGGCTTCCCTCAGCCCCACACCGCCGTCTGCGACAACGTGGCCGACGCCGAGCGCTTCCTGAGCGAGACCGCCCCCGGACCGTGGGTCGTCAAACCGCGCGACGGCCTCGCCAGCATCGGCGTCTCCCTCATCCACGAGCCCGGACAACTGCCCGACGCCGTACGGAAGTTCCGGCAGCCCTCGACGGCCATGAGCCCGCTGCCCGCCTCCCCGTACTTCCTCGTGGAGACCTTCGTCGCCGGCGACGAGTACTCGGCCGAGGGCATCGTGCTCGGCGGCGAGCCGCGGGTGCTCGCCCTGACCCGGAAGGCCGTCACCGACGGCTTCATCTCCACCAGCCAGCAGCAGCCCGCCGGCCTCGACGAGGCCACGGACCGGCTCGCCCGCGAGACGGTCGCCCGGGGGCTCAAGGCGGTGGGCATCACCCGCGGCGTCTTCCACATCGAGCTCTGGGTGACGGCCGACGGCATCGTCCTCGGCGAGTTCCACTGCCGCGGCGGCGGCGACTTCATCCACGCCCTCGTCGAGCACACCCGGCCGGGCCTGGAGCTCTACGGCACCCTCGTCGACGACCTGCTCGGCCGGACGCCCCCGCCGCTGCCCGAGCCGGGCCGGGCCGCCCGCGTCGACTTCCTCTTCGCCCCGCCCGGCCGGCTCCGCGCCGTCCGCGGCTGGGACGCGCTCGCCGCGCACCCCGCCGTCCTCGCCGCCGACCTCCAGGTGCGGCCCGGCGACGTCATCCCGCCGGAGAAGGACTCCTTCACCCGCTCCGGGGTCTTCGTCACCGGCGCCGCCACCCCCGCCGAACGCGACGAGATCGCCACCCGGCTGGCCGGCCGCGTCGTCTTCGACACCGAGCCGGACGACGAGGGCGCGGCCTTGACCCTGGCGGCCGAGGCCTGAGCGGTTCGGGCCCCGGACCCGCCCCTTCGCCGTTTCCGGGGCTGCGCCCCGGACCCCGCTTATCGCGGCTTCGCCGCTCGTCCTCAAACGCCGGACAGGCTGGATTCGGCCTGGGCGCGCCCTTCAGCCCGTTGGGGGTGCCCCCTCTGGGGGAGTTTGAGGACAACCGCGCGCAGCGCGGTTTCGGGGCCCGGGGCTCCGCCCCCGCAGGGGCGGCCAAGCCGTCAGGCCAGCCGCCGGACCGGCTCGCCCGCCAGGAACGCCGCGACGTCCTCCACGGCCTGGGTGAAGTACCCGTCGTAGTTGCGCCGCGTGACATACCCCAGGTGCGGGGTCGCCAGCAGCCGGGGAAGCGTGCGGAAAGGGTGGTCCGCGGGCAGCGGCTCCTCGTCGAAGACGTCGACGCCGGCCCCGGCGATCCGGCCGTCCCGCAGGGCGCGGGCCAGCGCGTCCTGGTCGACGATGGCCGCCCGCGAGGTGTTGACGAGGTAGGCCGTCGGCCGCATCAGCCGCAGCTCCGCCTCGCCGACCAGCCCGCGGGTCCGCTCGCCCAGCACCAGGTGGACGGAGACGAAGTCGCTGCCGGACAAGAGCTCTTCCTTCGACACGCGGACGGCGTCCGCGGCGGCGGCCCGCTCGTCGGTGAGGTGGGGGCTCCAGGCCACCACCTCCATGCCGAACGCGCGCCCGATCCGCGCCATCCGGCTGCCGGTCTTGCCCAGCCCCAGCAGCCCCAGCCGCCGGCCGTGCAGGTCCGCGCCGACGGTGCTCTGCCAGGGGCCGGCCTCGCGCAGCGCCGTGTTCTCCCGCACCAGGCCCCGGGCCAGCCCCAGAAGCAGCGCCCAGGCCAGCTCGACCGGCGGCTCGGGGTTGCTGTCCGTCCCGCACACGGTGACGCCGTGCCGGGCCGCCGCGTCGAGGTCGACGGACGCGTTGCGCATGCCCGAGGTGATCAGCAGCCGCAGTTTCGGCAGCCGGGCGAACAACTCGGCGGGGAACGGGGTGCGTTCCCGCATGACGACGACGATCTCGCTGTCGGCCAGCTCCTCGACGAGCCGGTCGCGGTCCGCGATGTGCTCGCGCAGGGCCCGTACGTCGACGGCGTCGCCGAGGACGGACCAGTCGGCCGTGGACAGGGACACGCCCTGGTAGTCGTCGAGCACGGTGCAGCGGAGCGTCATCATGTCGTCCTTCGGTGCGGGGACTTCGGTCTGCCGAGGTGGTGCGGTGAGGGTGGTGCGGTAGCGACGAGCGTGATCGGTGGGACGGGACGGGGACACTCTGCCAGGGGCCCGCGCGGCGCCGGGCGGCGGCCCGTCCGCGCGGCCCCGCTCAGGCCGCCGGCGACAGCGCGCGCGGCGGCCGGGTGTCCGGGACCTCGGCGGCCACCGCCTCCACCGCGGCGGGCACCGGCTCCCCGTACTCCTCCGGCAGACGCGGCCGGGCCGCCTCCGACGAGGACGGCTCCCGGCCGGCCCGGCCCGCGGCGAGCAGGGCGCTCGGCGAACCGTCGCCACCGGTGTACGCCGCCGTGGCGGCGCGCAGCCGCTCCGCCTCGGCGGCTCGGTGGGCGCGGACGCCGAAATGCGCCGGCTCCGGCCACGAGGCGCGCCGCCGCCGCAGGGCCTCGGGGGCCGGACGGGTCCCGGCGGGAGACCTAGCCAACCCCCGTGGGGCTCCCTATCATTCGAACGCTCCCCGTCCCAGCGGGCCGTGAAGATTGTCATGGGCATGCCGTGTCGACGCTCGTGACCTGCCCCTCTTCCGGTCCGGCACGTCGTTCCGCCACTGTGTCCCGCCGCCGGTTCCCCCGTCGGCCCGCCATCGGCGCGCCCCTTCCGCTCAAGGGGCGTCGGCGCCTGCCGGCCGGTCGTCCCGGAACGGTCCGCTCCACGGGAGACCGGGGTCACGGTGCCGCGGAATGGTTCCCGCCGTCCCCTCGGGCCGCCCACGCCGCCCGAAGGCAACCGATTGGAGCACCATGCCCGCAGGTCTGGTCACCGCCGGAGCGATCACGGCGCTGTTCGCCTCCGCGTTCGCCACCCAGCAGCCCTCGGTCATCACCAACCCGCCGCCGGACAAGATCGTCATCGAGATCGCGACGGTCAACGGCTCGGGCTGTCCGGCCGGTACCGCCGCCATCGCGGTGTCGCCCGACAACACCGCCTTCACCGTCACCTACAGCGACTACCTGGCCCAGGTCGGCGTGGGCTCCAAGCCGACCGACTTCCGCAAGAACTGCCAGCTCAACCTGATCGTGCACGTACCGCAGGGCTTCACCTACGCCATCGCCAGCGCCGACTACCGCGGTTACGCCAAGCTGGAGCCCGGGGCGAGCGGCACGGAGAAGGCCTCGTACTACTTCCAGGGCTCCTCCCAGACGACGCCCAGCTCCCACAGCTTCAGAGGCCCGTACGGCGACAACTGGCAGGCCACCGACTCGGTCCCGGTGGGCGCGCTGGTCTGGGCGCCCTGCGGTGAGCGGCGCAACTTCAACATCAACACCGAACTCCGCGTCAACGGCGGCACGTCCGACACCACCAAGACCAACAGCTTCATGACCATGGACTCCACGGACGGCAGCATCAACACCATCTACCACCTGGCGTGGAAGGAGTGCCCGCGCAGGTAGCGGCAGCGGCGGCCGGGGCGGGCACGCGGGGCGGAGGCG